>DATMES010000035.1 GCA_035556555.1 Frankiaceae bacterium | reverse complement strand
TCGGGCTGGTGCCGGCGTAGTTCTTCCGCGACCTGGCGTCGGCGTAACGGTCGGGGTCGTCGCCGAACTCGCCGAGCAGCCGGCTGCCGAGCACCACCGCGAGGCCGGGTTGGCTCAGGTAGATCCCGGCGTGCGGGTGGCAGTGAAAGCACGCACCCATTGCCGCCTCCGCCGCGGCCACCTGGGCCGTGAACGCCTCCAGCAGCGCCACCGACCCGGTCACGGTGACCGCGTAGGCGTCGAGGCTTCGCAACGAAGCACGACGCCCGCTCGGCGCGAGCGGCGCGGATGCGCGAGCTGCGCGGGCGCACGGCTGATGCGTACAGCATCACCGTGGCCGAGTACCTCGAATTGTGGCTCTCGCGGAAGCGCGCGCTGCGCGAGAGCACCCGGGTGATCTACCGGAGGCACATCGACGACTACCTCGGCCCGCGGCTCGGGTCGTTGCGGCTTGTCGATCTGGAACGTCACCCGGACCACATCGAGGACTTCTTCACCGACCTGACGATCGGCAAGAGCGGCAAGCCGCTGTCGCCGGCGTCGGTACGCCGCATCTACGGAACGCTCCGCGGCGCGCTGAACACGGCGGTGAAGAAGAAGCTCCTCGCCTACAACCCCGCGCTGTCGGTCGAGCTGCCGGCGACGGAGCCGAGCAAGGCGCGGGTGTGGGACGCCGAGCAGGCGGGCCGGTTCCTCGACTACGTGCGGGACGACCGGCTCTACGCGCTCTACCTCCTCGTCGTCATGGCGGGGCTGCGGCGCGGCGAAGTGGTGGGGCTGCGGTGGGAGGACGTGCGCTTCGACACCGGCTACCTGCGGATCGCGCAGCAGGTGGTCGAGGTCGGCGGCCAGCTCTACGTCGGCCCGCCGAAGACGAAGGCGGGCGAGCGGATGGTCGCGCTCGACCCGGACACGGTCGCGGTGCTCAAGGCGCACCGGGCGGCGCAGTTGCGCGAACGCCTGGCGTGGGGCGAGGGCTGGACCGACACCGGCCTGGTGTTCACCCGCGAGGACGGGCAGATGCTCAAGCCCGCGTCGGTGACGATCGGCTTCCGGGCCACAGCGCAGCGGGCGGGCGTGCCGGTGATCCGGTTCCACGACCTGCGGCACACCTGCGCGACGCTCGCGCTCGCGGCGGATGTCCCGATGAAGGTGGTCAGCGATCGGCTCGGGCACTCCACGATGGCGATCACCGCGAACCTCTACACGGCCGTCCTGCCGGCGGTCGCGAGGGAAGCCGCGCTACGCATTGCCAACGTGGTGCCGCACACGCGGGAGGGCTCGGTGACCGCGATGTGACCGCGGAGGCCCCTTCCGAGGCCGACCGGCGACGAGCGAAACAGCAAAGCCGCGGGTCAGAGCGGAGGGCGAGGGATTCGAACCCTCGACAGGGGTGAACCTGTAGCGGTTTTCAAGACCGCCGCCATCGGCCACTAGGCGAGCCCTCCGCCCCCGATGATCGCAGGTGGCGCTACCGGAATGTCCGCCCACGGCGCGACGCGAGCCGCCCAGCCAGCGAACGCGGCACCAGCCGGCCGCCCGCCACCAGCGCCTTGTACTGCCACCCCGGCACGCTCACCGCCTTGCCTGCCCTCAGGTCGCGCAAGCCCTCCGCCACCACGAAGTCCGCCGACAGCCACAGCGCCGACGGCAGCCCCGACATGTCCATGCCCGCCCGGTCGTGGAACTCCGTGTGCGTGAACCCGGGACACAGAGCGAGCACCCGCACGCCGCGACCACCCACGTCCTGCCGTACGGCCTCGCTGAACGACACCACCCATGCCTTCGACGCACCGTACGTCCCCCGCGGGAAGAACGCCGCCACCGACGCGACGTTCACGACGTCGCCGTGACCGCGTGCGGCCATGCCTCGCACCGCCGCCGACGTCAGCCGCAGCACCGCGTCGACGTGCACCCGCACCATCGACAGCTCGTCGTCAACGGGTACGTCGAGGAAGCGGCCGCGGTGACCGAAGCCGGCGTTGTTCACGAGCAGGTCCACGGACGCCACCCGCGCCTCGACGAGAGCCACGTCCGCAGGCACAGACAAGTCCGCCCGCAGCACCTCCGCGCCACCCACAGAGGCAGCCATGGCCGAGAGCCGGTCGAGGTCGCGCGCCACCAGCACGAGGTCGTACCCCTCGCGGGCCAGGCGCCGTACGAACGCCGCTCCGATCCCCGCCGTAGCCCCCGTCACGAGCGCGGTCGGCATGGCACTCCTTCGACGACGGATGAGCAGTCACCGTCATTGTCGTCGTTCCCCGGACGCGGCCGACGACAGCGCTTAGTTTCGCGCCTTCAGCACGACACCCCTCACCACCAACGGGAGAACCCACATGATCAAGACTGCTTTGGCGACGGCCGGAATCGTCGCGCTGCTCAGCGCGCCCGCCCATGCCGCACAGGGGAGCAGCGGTCCGTTCACCGGCCACGTACGGCAGAACCAGGTCCGTACGCACCGCTTCGACAACAATCCCCTCGGCCTCGCCTGCCCGCAGGTGATGACGAGCTACACGGTGTCGCTCGCGTACACCCCCACCACCGACGCGCTCACCCTCTCCGTCGGCTCGCTCAGCACGACCGGCAGCAACGGCACCGCCTCGCTCACGGTCGAGGGCAGCTACTGCACGCAGTTCGACATCAAGGTCGCCGGTACGTCCGTCGACACGGTCGCGCACTACACCGTCACCGTCAGCCGCGGCGGCGCGACCACGGTCGAGCTGATCTGACCGGCGTCCGGGCGCCCAGCAGCACGGGGGAACGCTGGGCGTCCGGACGCCCCGATGAGTTCCGGCCCCGCCGCACGTCGTACTCCACGACAGAATCCGGGAGTACGGAGGTGACCCCATGAGGTTCCGCGGCACGGTCGAGCTGGGCGGCAGGACGGCGACCGGCATCGAGGTGCCGGCCGAGGTCGTCGAGGGCCTCGGCTCGGGCAAGCGACCCGCCGTCAACGTCACCGTCAACGGCCACACGTACCGCAGCACGATCGCCTCGATGGGCGGCCGCTACCTGCTGCCGCTGAGCGCCGAGAACCGTTCCGCCGCCGGCGCGCAGGCGGGCGACGAGGTCGACGTGGAGGTCGAGCTCGACACGGCACCGCGCACGGTCGACGTGCCGGCCGACCTGCAGGCGGCACTCGACGCCGACCCGACCGCCCGCGAGCGGTTCGACCGCCTCGCGTACAGCCACCGGCTACGTCACGTGCTCGCGATCAACGAGGCCAAGGCACCCGAGACCAGACAGCGCCGCATCACGAAGGCGATCGAGATGCTCCGGAGTCAGTGACTTTCGGCCCGCGAAATCTGTCACACCCCCCGCCTACTGTTCGTGTATCGACTACCGACGCTGGGAGCGCACGCATGCTGGTACGGCTCGCCACCTGGTGCTACGAGCGCCGCCGCCTGGTGCTCGGCCTCTGGGTCCTCGCGCTGGTGGCGTCGTTCGCGCTGTCGTCGGCGTTCGGCGCGGCGTTCAAGCAGGACTACTTCGCGCCGGGCTCGGAGTCGAAGGAGGCGCTCGACGTCCTGCGGGAGAAGTTCCCGAAGCGCTCCGGCGACACGCTGCAGGTCGTCTTCCGCGCTCCCGGCGGCATCGAGCAGGCGAAGCCGCGCATCGAGGCGCTGCTCACCGACCTCGCCGACGACGAGCACGTCGAGCGCATCGTCAGCCCGTTCAGCGAGCAGGGCGCGTTCCAGATCTCCCAGGACCGCACCATCGCGTACGCCGACGTCGAGCTCGACGAGGTCGCGCAGGACATCGACCTCGAGGAGAGCAAGGTCCTGGTCGACAAGGTGCTCGCCGCAAACGGCGACGGCCTGCAGGTCGAGGCCGGCGGCCAGACCGCCGCGATCGCGCTGCAGGGCGAGGTGGGCTCGGAGGGCATCGGCTTCCTCGCGGCCGCGCTGATCCTGCTCGTGACGTTCGGGTCCCTGGTCGCGATGGGGCTGCCGCTGATGACGGCGCTGTTCGGCATCGGCATCTCGATGTCGCTCGGCGCGGTCATGCGCAACGTCGTCGACGTCCCCGACTGGGCGCCCTCCGTCGCGGCGATGGTCGGTATCGGCGTGGGCATCGACTACGCGCTGTTCATCGTCACCCGCTACCGCTCCGGCCTGTCCGACGGCACCGACCCGCGCCAGGCGACGATCACCGCGATCTCGACGGCAGGGCGCGCGGTGCTGTTCGCCGGCTGCACCGTCGTCATCTCGCTCATGGGCATCCTGCTGATGGGCGTGCCGTTCGCGGCGGGTGTGGCGTTCTCGGCGACCCTCGCGGTGCTCGTCATCATGCTGGCGTCGGTGACGCTGCTGCCCGCGGTGCTGGGCTTCACCGGGCACAACATCGAACGCCTCCACGTGCCGTTCTTCGGCAAGCGCGCCAAGGCGTACGACCACTCGCTGTGGTTCCGGTGGAGCCGGTTCATCCAGCGCCGGCCGTGGCCCGCCGCGATCGGCGGGTTCCTGCTGCTCGTGCTGCTGTCGCTGCCGTTCTACTCGATGCGCTTCGGCTTCCCCGACGCGTCCAACGACCCGACGACGTTCACGACGAGGCGCGCGTACGACCTGCTGACGACCGGCTTCGGCAAGGGCTTCAACGGCCCCATGCTGCTCACCGTCGAGGGCGACCTCAGCAAGGCGCCGGGCATCGTCGAGCGGCTCCGTACGACGCCCGGCGTGGCCAACGTGTCGCCGCCGCAGCCCAACGAGGCCGGGGACACCGCGATCGTCCAGCTCATCCCGACGACCTCGCCGCAGGCGAAGGAGACCGAGGACCTCGTCGACCGGCTCCGCGACGACGTCATCCCCGCGGCCGTAGCCGGCAGCGACGTCAAGGTGAGCGTGAGCGGCCTGGTCGCCGGCGGTCTCGACTCCAACCGCTACATCAGCGGCCGGCTCCCGCTGCTCATCGGCGGCGTCGTGATCCTGTCGTTCCTGCTGCTGCTCGTCGTGTTCCGCTCGGTGCTCGTCGCGGTCAAGGCCGCGATCATGAACCTCCTCTCCATCGGCGCGGCGTACGGCGTCGTCGCCCTCTGCGTCAACGGCGGCCCGCTCGGCGACCTCATCGGCATCCCCGAGCCGACGCCGGTGCCGTCGTTCATCCCGATGATGATGTTCGCGATCCTCTTCGGGCTGTCCATGGACTACGAGGTCTTCCTGCTGTCCCGCATCAGGGAGGAGTACGAGCGCACCCGCGACAACGGCCTCGCCGTCGCCGACGGGCTGGCCCGCACCGCCCGCGTCATCACGGCCGCGGCGGCGATCATGGTGACGGTGTTCCTGGCGTTCGTGCCGAGCCCGGTCGTGTTCCTCAAGATGATCGGCGTCGGCATGGCGGCGGCGATCTTCATCGACGCGACGCTGGTCCGCATGGTGCTGGTGCCCGCGACGATGGAGCTGCTCGGCGACCGCAACTGGTGGCTGCCCGGCTGGCTCGCCAGGCGCCTGCCCAACGTCCACGTCGAGGGCACTCCCGCCGAGCTCGAGGAGGCCGCCGCGAGCGCGTAGGGGGCGGACTCGCAGGAGACGACCAGGCGCCGTTCAGGTTTCGTTCAGGAGTACGGCGCAAGGTGTCTGACATGGACACCGAGACCCGTGCCCCGTTCTCGTTCGACGAGTCGTACGACACGTCGCCCACGATCGACTTCGGCGACCCGTTCCCGTACGGGCCGCCCACGGCGCCGCCGCCCCCGCCGGCGCCACCCGCCCCGCCGAGGCGCCGCTACGCCGGCGTCGCCGCGCTCGCGACGGCCTGCGCCCTGGTCGGCTCCGCCGCCGGCGTCGTGGCAGGTCGCGAGCTCGCCCCCGAGCCCCAGGCGACGACCACGACGGTCACCGGCGGCAACGCCGCGCCGCCCCCTGTCGCGGCCGCCGCGCCGGAGTCGTACGTCGCCGTCGCCGCGAAGGTCCTGCCGTCGGTCGTCTCGCTCGGCGTGGCCGGCAACGGCGGCCGCGGCAGCGGCTCCGGCGTCGTCATCGGCGCCGACGGCTACGTCCTCACCAACAACCACGTGGTGGAGGGCGCGCAGACGGTCCGGGCGACGTTCAACGACGGCACGTCGGCGACCGCGCGCATCGTCGGCACCGATGCCGCCTCCGACCTCGCGGTCGTCAAGGTCGACAAGACCGGGCTCACGGCGGCGAAGATCGGCAGCTCGGCGAGCGTCCGCGTCGGCGACTCGGTGCTGGCCGTCGGCTCGCCGCTCGGCCTGTCGGGCACCGTCACCGCCGGCATCGTCTCGGCGCTGAACCGCCCCGTGAACACCACGAGCCAGCAGGGCTTCGGCGCCCCGCCGGTCGCGACGGTCATCGACGCCATCCAGACGGACGCGGCGATCAACCCCGGCAACTCGGGCGGCGCGCTCGTCGACCTCGCCGGCCAGGTCATCGGCATCAACACCGCGATCGCGTCGACGACCGGCGGCAACGTCGGCGTCGGCTTCGCCATCCCGATCGACCAGGCGAAGGTCATCGCCGACCAGCTCATCAAGACCGGGCGCGCCAGCCGCGCGCAGATCGGCGTCTCCGTCGGCACCGCGACGACCGTGGACGGCGACACCCGCCCGGTCATCCAAGCCGTCACGCCGGGCGGCCCGGCCGAGACGGCGGGGCTGCGCGCGGGCGACATCGTGCTGAAGATCGACGGCAAGATCGTCGCCGACGCGGACGCGCTGATCGCCACCGTCCGGTCGCACCAGCCGGGCGACACCGTGACCATCGAGTACGAGCGCGACGGCGCGAAGCGCACGGCCACCGTACGGCTCTCGGACGCCGCCGCCGGCTGACCCGAACGGCGCGGAACGACGCCCCGGGGATGTGACCCACGTCACACCCCGGGGCGTTCGCGTGCCCGGGATAATCGGACAAGTGACGAAGCGCCGACAGACGCGCCGCGCGGCGATCCTGCTGGTCGCGGCGATGGTCGGCGCGAACGTCGCCGGCGCCGTCCTGTCGTTCGTCTACACCGTCGTCCTCGCGCCGCTGCCGCCCGGCGCCGGCGACCGCGCCGACCTGCTCGCGCGGAACCTGCCGTGGTTCCTCTTCGACCTGCACGTCACCGGCGTCGTGCTCATGGCGCTGCACCTCTACGTCCTCTACCGCGCGAGGGGCACGGCCGACCCGGCGCTGCGCGCGACGCGCGTCCTGCGCCTGCCCGTCGTCATCTGCACGCAGGTCGCCGTCGCGTGGGTCGTCGCGGCGGCCGGCTTCGTCGCGCTCAACTGGAACGTCGGCCCGGACAACGTCCTCGCCTGCCGCATGGGCATCGGCATCGCGTTCGCCGGCGCGATCGCCACGACCCTCAACTACCTGCTGGCCGAACGCGCCCTCCGCCCGCTGTTCCGCGAGGCGCTCGCCGCCAGCCCACCGCGCCGCGGCGGCCGGATCCACAACCGCCTGCTGCTCACCTGGGCGCTCGGCTCGGGGCTGCCGCTGCTGTGGATCGCGGCGGCGCTGTTCGACCTCACCGACGGCTTCGACGCGCCCGCGGCGGGGCCGCTGCTCTACCTCGTCGTCACGGCCCTGGTCGGCGGCGCCTGCGTGCACAGCGCCGTGGTGCACAGCGTCAGCGACCCGATCGACCGTACGTCCGCCGCCCTGCGCCAGGTGGGTGCCGGCGACCTCGACGTGCACGTCCCCGTGGACGACCGCGGCGAGCTCGGCGAGCTGCAGGCCGCTGTCAACGCCATGACCGCGGGCCTGCGCGACCGCGACCGTATAGCCGACCTGTTCGGCCGCTTCGTCAGCCCGGAGGTCGCGGCGTTGGCGCTGAGCTCCGGCACGGCGCCGCGCGCGGATCGGTGCGAGGCGACGGTGCTGTTCGCGGACATCGTCGGCTCGACGCACCTGGCGGAGACCCGCGACCCGGGGGACCTGCTGCGGCTGCTCAACGACTTCTTCTGCGCCGTCGTCGACGCCGTGACGGCCGAGGGCGGCTGGGTCAACGGCTTCGACGGCGACGGCGCGATCTGCGTGTTCGGCCCGCCGGTGGGCGCGCCCGACCACGCGGCGCGCGGGCTGCGCTGCGCGCGCGACCTGGCGCAGCGCATCGCGGGGCTGCGCGAACGCCACCCCGGCCTCGACGCCGGCATCGGCGTCAGCACCGGCACCGTCATCGCCGGCCACGTCGGCGCCGCGCGGCGCTACGAGTACACCGTCGTCGGCGCCCCCGCCAACGAGGCCGCCCGCCTCACCGACGCCGCCAAGACGACGCCCGCGCGCGTCCTCGCCGCGGCCTCGACGACGACGGCCGCGGGCGCGGAGGCGGCGCACTGGCGGCCAGCGGGCACGGCCACCCTGCGCGGCGCGCGCGAGGTCGCGGTGTACGCCCCCGACGACGCCCCCGTCGTGCCGCCCGCGACCGCCGAGGCGTCGGCGCGCGGGTAGCGCGTTCAGCAGACGTTCAGCGGTGGCTGGGAGACTGGCGCCGTGCGCGCGCTGGTGGTCGACGACGATCCGGAGCTGCGCGCTGCGCTGACCCGCGCGCTGCGGCTCGACGGCTACGACGTCACCGCCGTCTCCAACGGCCTCAAGGCCCTGGAGGCCATGCCCGAGGCGCAGCCGGACGTCGTCGTGCTCGACCTGATGATGCCGTACGTCGGCGGGCTCGAGGTGTGCCGCCGCCTGCGCGCCAAGGGCGACCGGACGCCGATCCTCGTGCTCACCGCGCGCGACGAGGTCGGCGACCGCGTCGCGGGCCTCGACGCGGGGGCCGACGACTACCTCGTGAAGCCGTTCGCGCTGGAGGAGCTGCGCGCGCGGCTCCGCGCCCTGATCCGCAGGACGAAGCCTCAGGAGAACGACGAGGCGGTCCTCTCGCTCGACGACCTCTCGCTCGACCCGGTGAGCAGGGACGTACGCCGCGGCGAGCGGGCCATCGAGCTGACGCGGACGGAGTTCGCGCTGCTGGAGCTGCTGCTGCGCAACGCGGGCCGCGTCCTGACCCGCGACGTGATCATGGACAGGGTGTGGGGGTACGAGCTCGAGCCGGCGAGCAACTCGCTGGAGGTGTTCATCGGCTACCTGCGCCGCAAGACGGAGGCGGGCGGCGAGCCGCGGCTGATCCACACGGTGCGCGGCGTCGGCTACACCGCGCGCGAGCCGTGACGCCAGCCGTGACCGAGCCGGGCCCGCGCACCGCGGCCGCACCTGCCTGGTGGGACCTCGGCCACTCGCTGCGCTCGCGGCTGGTCGCGGCGGCGATGCTCGCCGTCGTCGTGGCCGTGAGCGGCGTCGTCATGGTGGCGTACGTCGCCGTCCGCCACGAGCTGCGCCGCCCGCTCGACGCGCAGCTGCGCAGGCAGACCGCGACGCTGCAGCAGCAGGCGGTCCTCGCGAACCCGTTCCGCGTCCGGCTGCAGACCGGCATCGGCGAGATCGGCGGCTACGCGCAGGTCATCGACGCCGCCGGCGCCACCGGCAGTCCCATCGGCGCGGCGCTGCCGGTGAGCGACGCCGACCGCGCGGTCGCGCGCGACGGCGACAAGGTGGTGCTGCGCGACGCGGTCGTCGACGGCACGCCCGTCCGGATGATGACGAGCCCGCTGCTGCCGCGCTACGCCGTGCAGGTCGCGCTCCCCCGCGCCACCGTCGAGGCGCAGCTGCGGCGGCTGACCCGGGCGTTCGTGCTCGTCGCGCTCGCCGGTCTCGGGCTCGCGGCGGCGCTCGCGGTCGTCGTCTCGCGCCGCGCGCTCGCGCCGGTGAGCGGGCTGACCGAGGCCGCCGAACGCATCGCGGAGACCCGCGACCTGACCCTGCGCATCGACGCCTCGCGGCAGGACGAGCTGGGGCGGCTCGCGGCGTCGTTCAACACGATGCTCTCGGCCCTGGAGTCCTCCGTCGGCGCGCAGCGGCAGCTCGTCGCGGACGCCTCCCACGAGCTGCGGACGCCGCTCGCCAGCCTGCGCACCAACGTCGAGCTGCTGCACCGCGTCGACGAGCTGCCCGACGACGTACGCGAGGAGGTCGTCACCGCGATCGTCGGCCAGGTCGAGGAGCTGACGTCGCTCGTCTCGGACGTCGTCGAGCTGGCGCGCGGCGACGAGCCGGTCGAGTCGTGGGAGGACGTGGCGTACGAGGACCTCGTCCTCCACGCCGTCGACCGCGCGCGCAGGCACTGGCCCGCCGCGGAGTTCCGCACGGAGACCGTGCCGGTGACCGTACGCGGCGTCGCGCGGCGCATCGACAGGGCCGTGGCCAACCTGCTCGACAACGCCGCCAAGTTCGCCGGCGAGTCCGCCGTCGTGACGGTGAGGCTCGACGCGGCCGGCTCGCTGACGGTCACCGACAACGGCCCTGGCGTGCCGGCGGAGGCGCTGCCGCACGTGTTCGGGCGGTTCTACCGGGCGGAGGAGGCGCGGGCGCTGCCCGGGTCGGGACTGGGGCTCGCGATCGTGCAGCAGTTCGCCGAGTCGCACGGCGGCCGGGTGACGCTGCGCAACGCCGGCGGCGGCGGCACCGTCGCCGAGCTGACCCTCCCCCCGGCATGACGAAGCCCCCGCGACGACCGGTCGCGGGGGCCTCGTTCGGCTGGCTTAGTAGTAGCAGTAGTAGTCGTAGTAGCCGGTGACGCCCCCGAGCCACCCGTTCCACGTGTCGCACCAGTCGACCTCGACGCCAGCGGTCTCCAGGATCAGCCGGACGTACGTGTTCCGGGTGAGCGAGCGGTAGCGCGAGTAGAGCGTGTAGCCCACGTCGAGGTTGTTCAGGGTGTCCGTCACGTAGTAGTACTGCTCGCTGACCATCTCCATCGCGTCGTCGTACTCGCGGCCCACGAGCTCCATCGCGTCCCCGTACTCGCGCCACGCGGTGTCGTACGCGGTCTGGTACGCGCCGAGCGCGAGGTCGAGAGCGGTCGTGAGCAGCGAGAAGGCGCCGTCCGTGCCGACCGCGATCGGGTAGTAGACGTCGTTGTGCCAGAGGGTCGCGACCTGGCCGCTGCCCTCGGTGACGCCGGGAACGGGCACCGTGACGGTCGTCTCGTCGGTGCAGTCGAGGTAGTAGCAGACCTCGGGCACGGGAACGTTGAGCGGGGTGCTGCTGGTGCCGGGCAGCGCGTTCATCGGCGTCACGGAGATGACGCAGACGTAGACCGCGTGGTTCGACGGCAGGCCGACACAGCCTTCGCCGTCCTCGGGCGAAGCGGCGGCGGAGCCGGCGACGGTGACGGCGCCGGCGGTGAGGGCGAGCGTCGCGACGGTGGTCGCGAGCGCCCGGCGGGCGAAACGCATGGTTCTCCTTCTGGGAATGGGACGCCGCGTTAGGGGTGCGCGGCCGGAGGAACGTTCGACGGGCAGGAACCAGGTCCCTGCATCACGAACTGAACCCGTAGCGCAGCCGCCCCTGCCGGCTCCCCTACGCGCACCCCCTCGTTCGCCCCGCGCCCTGGAGCACCGTTGCTGCGTCGTCTGCTGCCCGCCATCGCCGCGCTCGCGCTCGTACCGCTCACCGCGGTCACGCACGCCGAGGCGCCGCCCACCCTGCTCGCGGGTGCCGCCGTCGTGGACGACACGTGGCACGTCGGCTCGGGGGCCGGCCAGTACGGCACCACCGGCTCGCCCATCGCCAGCGCGCTCTCCGGCGGCGAGACCGACCCGCACCTGCACGGCACGAAGAAGGCGCCGTCGTACGGCGTCCAGTCGCGCCTCACGGCACGCGCGATCGTCCTGCAGGGCACCAACGGCAAGCGGATCGCGCTGCTCAAGACCGACAACTACCTCGCCCAGGACCTGCTGCTCCGCCGCGTGGGCCAGCTGCTCGAGGCCGCGGGCAGCGGCGTGACGTACGACGCGATCCTCTACGGCGTCACGCACAACCACTCCTCGCCGTACTACGCCACCCCGGCCGCGGGCGTGTGGCTGTTCCAGGACGCGGTGGACCTGCGGGCGTTCGAGTTCCAGGCGCGCGCCGTGGCCGAGGCGATCACCACCGCCGAGTCGCGCCTCGCCCCGGCGAAGATGGGCGCGACCGAGGTGCCGTTCAGCGTCTACAAGGGCAACATCGTCGGGCCGCAGCGCGCGCACGACGGCTCCCCCGCCGGCTACCCCGACGCCGAGGGCGACAACGGCCTCGTCGTCATGTCGTTCACCCGCCAGGACACCGGCAAGCCGATCGCGACGTGGATGAACTGGGGCCAGCACCCCGAGTCGCTCGACGCGTACGACCTCATCTCCGCCGACTACGTCGGCACGTTGGAGCGCTACGTCGACCGCGAGACCGGCGCGCCGCTGGTGTTCAGCCAGGGCGACGTCGGCTCGGCCGAGGGCCCGTACTTCCGGAGCGGCTTCGAGACCATGTCCGACGGCGTGATCCGCGCCTGGGCGCACGTCGGGTTCGCGCAGATGGAGCGCGGCGCGCGGTACGTCGCCGACGCCGTCCTCGGCGCGCTCGGCACGCTGGCCTCCGGTGGCGGCGCGGTGCCGTACTCGGCCGACGTGCCCGTCGACGTCTACTCCCGCTGGACCCCGGGCCCGGTGTCGCACCCGTACCCCAGCGTGTCGAACTGTCGTACGCAGAAGACGCTCGACGGCGACCCCGGCGCGCCCGTCGCGGGCATGCCCGACTGCGAGCGCGGCGACGCGCCGACCTCGGGCATGGCGGCGGTCTACGAAAGCCTCAAGGAGCACGACATCCCCGTGCCCGACAACTACGACGCCCCGTCGTTCGCGGCCGTCGAGGAGAACGCCCGGCTGCGGCTCCAGGCGTTCCGCGTCGGCGAGGTCGTGCTCGCGTCGTGCGCCTGCGAGGCGCAGGTCGACATCATCAAGAACTTCGAGAGCCGCGCGGACAAGACCCAGGGCAACATCTACGACGGCTACGACTGGGCCGGCCTCTGCACGCGCAACGACGACACGACGTGGACCTGCCCCGACCCGCCCACGCGCGGCCGCGGCACCGTGACGATCTCCGACATGACGTACCGGCGGATGAACGCGCAGATCCACAACGACGCACGAGGCTGGGACGACCCCGAGAACGTCGCGGCCGCGATGAGCGAGCCCCACGACCCGGCGAAGATCTACGGCAACTTCACCAAGGAGGAGCTGCCCGCCGACCTCGGCTACACGCTCGCCGTCGGCGTCGGCCACGCCGGCGACTACAACGGCTACACGGTCTCCTACCGCGAGTACCAGGCGTACGACTCGTACCGGAAGGCGCTGACGTCGTACGGCCCGCACACCGCCGACTACATGTCGACGCGGCTCGTGCGGATGGCAGGGAAGATGAAGGGCGGGCCCGACCTGGCGGATGAGACGACGCACGCGGTGGGTCTCGCGGACGAGGCGCGCCAGGCAGCCCTCGCGGTGGCGCTGGGCCAGGCGTCCGCAGCGGCGTACGAGGCGTACGAGGCCTCGCTCCCCGACGACGTCGGCCCCGCGGCCGTCGTCACGCCGGCCAAGAACATCACGCGCTTCGACGGCACGTCGTTCTCGTGGCGCGGCGGCTCCAACGCCGTCGACCAGCCGCGGGTCCGCGTCGAGCGGCTCGTGAGCGGGACGTGGCAGACCTACGCCGACCAGACCGGCGAGGTGCCGCTCAAGGTCGCGCTGCCTCGCGGGGTCCAGGGCCTCGCGACCGCGCGGACCGGGTCGCAGGAGTGGATCTGGACGGCGGCGTTCGAGGCGTACCACGCGTTCCCCTCGCGCCTCGGCTCGACGCCGACCGGCCAGTACCGCTTCGTCGTCGACGGCGTCATCCGCTCCGGCGGGGCGAACGTGCCGTACCGCTTCGAGTCGCCGTTCACCGTGTCGGCCTGGGACGGCCTCGTCGCGAAGGACCTGCGGCGTGAGGCCGACGGGCGGCTGTCGTTCGTCGTGGACCCGGTGACGTACCCGAGGACGTACTCCTCGCCGTTCCGCTACATCAAGGACGACGGCAACAAGGACCTCTGCAAGACGTGCACGTTCCGCCCGTGGGCATCTCGGTCGTCGGTGGTGTCGGCCGTGGTGACCGTGCTGCGCGACCGCGGCGACTGGCGCACCGTGCCGGCGACGTTCTCCAACGGCCGTTGGTACGCCACCCTCGTGCTCGCCAAGGGCGAGAGCGCGGTCGTGGCGCCGGGCAACGTGCGCGACGCCTACGGGGAGGCGAACGGCGCCCCGTCCAACACCGTGCTCGGCCCGCCCCGCAAGCCGATGCCCGCTCTCTAGGGAGAGGCGCCCGGGCCGCGCCTTTCGTGATCTTGGCGACGTTTCTGCAAGCCGGACAGCACAGACGTAGCCAAGATCACGAAGTTCCGTAGGGTCGCGGGCTTCCCGGGGGTCCGTACCTGGCTCGTCGGCGGCGCGAGGACCGTGCGAGAGCCAGCACTCCACGACCAGTCGGCGCCGACACTCGTGGCGTCGTACCAGAGGTCGTAGGCGCTCGCTCCCACGCGATCAACCGTAGGGATCATGTCCCGGCGTCGATGGCGCCGTGCTGCCGGTCGCGCGCGTACGCCACGTTGTTCTGTGGAGTCCGCCAACCGGTCTCACGCGTGGTGATCTTCACAGAACGGGACCAGCCGGGCCGACCGGGAGGCGCCGCTACAACGGGGCGAAGACCGACAGCTCTGTCGCCTTGAACGCGCACTTCGCCAGGTCCACCCGGACGTACCGCGCGAGCACCGGCGGGCCGACATACGCCCCGTCACCGAGCGTCGCGGTCGGCCACGGCGCGAACGCCGTCCCCTCCGCCGACACCTCGAGCTCGCCGGGTACGCAGCCCCGCGCCACGAACGCACCGACCGGCTGCACGGTCTTCAGGTCGAGGAGGACGTGCCGCGGGTTGGCGCACTGCGAGGCGCTGTTGCAGGACTTGTAGCCGGCCTGCTGGTACTTCGCGGAGATCGGCGTCGTGAGCCGCCCGTCGGTGTACTTGCACCCGGCCAGCGGCAGCAGCTTGTCGTCGGGCCCGTACGTCGCGCACGCGGCGCCGCGCGACAGCGGCCGCACCGCGCTCGGGACCTTGTAGACCGGCGACGAGTACGTGAGGTACTGCCGTTCGCGGATCGCGACCTGGTACGCCTTGATGCCGGTGATGCCCGTCTCGACGATCCGCCCGTCCACGCGCCGGTCGTCCTTCACGGTCGTGAACTGCCACGCCGGCGCCGAGCCCTGCATGAGGTGGACGAGCGCGCCCTGCATGTACAGGGTGCCGTAGAACGGCGCCAGCGCGTCGACGTGCAGCGTCCTGTGCAGCGGCCCGTCGGGGTCGATCGACGCGCGGCCGCGCCAGATCGGCATGTCCTTCACGGTCATCGGCTTGCGCACGAAGTAGAACTGCACCGCCGTCTGCGCCCCTGATCGGTCCGTCACGACGAGGTCGTGCTTCTTCTCCGAGGCGAGGTACGACGACAGCTTGACCGGCAGCGAGTACCTGCCGTCCGCGCGCGTGGTGCCGGTGACGCGGTGCACGCGGCACTGGATCTCCCAGGGCCGAACGGGGCAGTACTGCTGGTTGTAGAGCATCGGGTCGGGCCGCAGCGCGAACTCCACCCGCGCGCCCGCCACGCCCTTGCCCGAGGCGTCGATGACGCGACCGCTCACGTGCACGGTGCTCGCGGCGTCCGCGGGCACGCCGAGCGGCGCCAGCCCGAGCAGGGCGGCGACAGCGATCAGGCGTACGCGCATCCCTGACACTTCGCCCCACCCCGTGCCGTTCCTCCTAGGGGTTGAGCACGACGAGCCGCGGCTCGGTCATCTCCTCGATCGCGTAGCGCGGCCCCTCGCGGGTGTTGCCGCTGTCCTTGACGCCGCCGTACGGCTGCGGGTCGGCCCGCCACGTCGGCACCTCGTTGACGAGCACGCCGCCGTACCGCAGCTCCTTAGCGGCGCGCAGCGCCTCGCCGAGGTCGCGCGTGAAGACCCCCGCCTGCAGGCCGAAGCGCGAGTCGTTCGCCTGCCCGACCGCGTCGTCGAACGCGTCGAACGCCGTCACGGTCACGACCGGCCCGAACACCTCCTCGCACACGACCTTCATGTCCGGCCGTACGTCCGTCACGACGGTCGGGCGCAGCACGCCGCCGTCCAGCGTGCCGCCGGCGAGCACCTTCGCGCCGCCGTCCTCCGCCTCGGCGAGCCAGCGCCGTACGCGCTCGGTGTCGCCCTCCGAGATCAGCGACGAGACGTCCGTCGCCTCGTCCAGCGGGTCGCCCACGACGAGCGCCTCGACCTTGGGCAGCAGCGCCGCGACGAAGTCGTCGTGCACCGACGAGTGCACGTAGATCCGCTGCGTCGAGATGCACGACTGGCCCGCGTGGCTGAACGCCGCCACCGCCGCCTTCGACGCAGCCGCCTCCCAGTCGCCGGACGCGCAGACGATGAGCGGCGAGTTGGAGCCGAGCTCGAGCCGCACCTTCGCCCGCGGCGCGGCGGCCACGAGCCCCCAGCCGACCTCGGGGCTGCCGGTGAACGACACGTACGCCACCGACGGGTGCGCCACCAGCGCCCCGCCGACGGTGCTTCCCGAGCCCGTGACGACGCTGAGCCAGCCGGGCGGCACGCCGAGCTCGTGCAGCAACGCCACCAGCTTCAGCGCCGACAGCGGCGTCTGCGAGGCCGGCTTGACGACGACCGGGCAGCCCGCCGCGATGGCCGGCGCGACCTTGTGCGCGACGAGGTTCAGCGGGAAGTTGAACGGCGCGATCGCCGCCACGACACCAACCGGCACCCGCAGCGTGAACGCCACCCGCCCCGCCCCCGCCGCCACCGACTCGACCGGCACCATCTCCCCCGCGAGCATCCGCGCCTCGGCCGCCGCCGTCGCGAACGTGTCCACCGCGCGCTGCGCCTCGATCCGCGCGGTCCTGATCGGCTTCGCCGCCTCGGCGGCGATGACCCGCGCGAAGTCCTCCACCTGCTCGGACAGCGCGACCGCGGTGCGTTCGAGGACGGCGATGCGCTCGTGCCGCGGGAAGTCGTCGCGCGCCAGCGCCTTGGCTCCCGCGACCACCGCGCGCCACGCGTCGTCCGCGTCACAGGCGGGCACGGTGCCGACCGGCGAGCCGTCGTAGGGACTCCGGACCTCGACCTCAGCCATGCCCCGCAGGCTACGTCGCGGGCGGCTCGACGCGAACAGGCCGGTTGACCTCCGCGAGGTCCATCGACAGCGACAACGTCACCGGCACCAGCGAGCGCAGCCCTTCCGGCACCTCGCCCGCCGCCGTCAGCGTCACCTTCAGCACCAGGCGGCGCAGCAGCCTGTCGTCCTTGCCGGTGACGACCTCGATGGACGAGTCCTTGGCCGACTTCTCGAGCTGCGCCTTCGCCGCGTCGTCCAGCGGCCGCAGGCCGGCCAGCGCCGACGTGCCCAGACGCTCGCCGAGGCGGCCGAGGTCGTCGAACGCCGCGGCGACGTTCAGCCCCGCGGTGATCCGCTCGGTGTCGCCATCCCCATCCTCGATCTCCGGGTCGCGCAGCCAGCCGTCGATGCGCAACGACTCCAGGCCGCCGCTCTCGCCGCCGACGCTGACGCCGCTCGCGTTGAGCTTGGTGGTCTTGCCGTTGCGGACGACGTACGCCTCCGTGCCCGTGGACACGAACGACGACGTCACCGACTCCTTCCCGCGCAGCTCCGTGACCTCGACGTCGGCGACCGGCAGCCCCTCCTTCTCCGGCAGCGCGAACGGCCCCTTCAGCGAGAAGCCCACCGGCTCCGACGCCGCCGACTCCGCCGTCATGCGCAGGTCGAGCCGGGCGCTGCGGATGTCGCCGAGGTTCTTCGCGGTGTCGCGCAACGCGTCCTCGGCCGGGCTGCCCGACGACCCGCACGCCGCCAGCGCCGCCACGGCCACCGCCGCGAACGCCACACCCGCGCGGGTCACGGCGCGACCGTCTCCGACGGCTCGGCGGTCGGCTCGGGGCTCGGCGTCGCGGACTCGCTCGGCGGCGGCGTCTCCGACACCGGCGCCGCGCTCTCCGAGGGCTCCGACGTCGGCGCGACCGACGACGGCACGGCGGTCGGCGTCGCGCTCGGGGTCGTGGCCGGCGGACCCGCCTCGACGAGCTCGGTCGAGAGGATGTCCGCGAGCTCCTCCATGATCGTGTCGAGCCGCGCCTGGATCTGCTCGCCCGTCAGGTCCTCCTTGCGCAGGTCGAGCAGCGCCTGGCGGATCTCCGCGAGCCGCCGGCTGCCCTCGGCCGTGAAGCGCAGGTTGCCCTCGGCGGTCAGCACGAACTGGTACGCCGACGCGAGGGTGTCGCAGAGCACGCAGTTCTCGTTGATGGCGATGGCGAGGTTCTCGGGCGCGACGACCGACGAGTCGTACCCGGAGATGAGCACGACCTGGATCGCGATGGCAACGGTCTGGCAGTCGGTGCAGGAGGCGTACGCGACGGCGCCGTTGCCCGTGTCCACGACGTCCTGCGTGGCGCGCCGGATCTGGAACGCCAGCCGGAAGACGTCGAAGCCGTCCTTCGTGTTGATCGCGATGGCCGTCGTGTCGCCCTGCGCCGACGCGGGGACGGCCGGCATGAGCAGCATGAGGACGGCGGTCGCGACGACCGCGAGCCGGCGCGTCACGGCGCCACCGTCGCGGTCGGCTCGGGCGACAGCGTCGCGGACGGCTCGGGCGACAGCGTCGCGGACGGCACCGCCGACTCGACCGGCTCACTCGTCGGCGCCACCGTCTCGGTCACCGGATCGGGCGACGTGACGGGGTCGGGCGCCGGCTCGGTGTCGTCGTCGGTGCCCTCCTCCGCCGTCGGCGTGAGCGGTGTCTTGTCGGTGCCCGCCGGCGTGAACGCCGGGGTGTCGCGGCGTTCGACGAGCACCGTCTCCGACGACGCGACGAAGTCGGTGAACGTCCCTCGCTCGCCGGGCTGGATCGGCCGGTACGCCCTGCCGGGCAGCCACGCCGACGCGAGCAGCGCGACGGCCGCGACGCCGCCGAGCAGCACGACGACGCGCTTCGCGGCGGAGTCCGCCGACCACGCCCACGACCGGCGGCCGATGCGCGTGGCGATCATGACGAGGGTGTACGCGATGCCGACGAACGGCAGCACGAGCACCGCCAGCTGAAGGACCCCGCCGACGCCGCCGGCCCAGTTGCCGTCGCCGAACGCCGCCCGCATCGCGTCGAGCTGCTTGCTCGCGGAGTCGACGCCGGTCGCGACGAAGCGCGGCAGGTGCACGAGCAGCAGCCCGAGGTTGAACAGCAGGAACGGCACCACGACGAGCACCCACGCGGAGACGAAGAACCGCACCCACGGCTTCAGCGCCGTCACGCGCGCGTCCGGCTTACGGCCGGGGATCATCGACTTGAGGATCGGCCCGATGCGCGTGAACAGGTCGGGCACGCCGACCGCGTCCGCGACGACGTAGTAGCCGTCGAGGCGCAGGAACGGCAGGAACTGGTGCGCGATCTCGATGTGCTGCACGAGGATCAGCGCGAGCAGCGGCTCGAAGTCCGTCGCGAAGTACACCGCCGCCGTCGCGAGCATGAACAGCGCGTTGAAGTAGACGCCGCCGAGGTCGGTACGCAGCCGCCCGCCCTTGGACAGCCGGTACGCGTCGGTGACGTCCGTGTAGAACGCCGGGAACGCGATGTACACGCCGGCGCCCATGACGCCGGGCTCGCCGCCGCCGTACCGCAGGCCGGTCGCGTGCCCCACCTCGTGGAAGAACGCCGACGCGATGACGACCCCGAACATCAGCAGGAAGACCGACGGGTTGAGCAGCGTCTCGCGGACGCCCTGCGCGACGCCGTGCTCGACGAACAGCCACCAGTCGAAGATGCCGAGCGCGACGACCGCCGCGATGACGACCGGCGGGAAGAACGCCGGGTAGAACACCGTCGTCATCGCCTTGACGAGCTTCGGCGGCAGCACGCCCTTGCGCAGCCGCAGCGCCAGCAGCGAGTCGGGCTTGGACAGCTCGGGCTGCGAGCCGTCGTTGTTGGTGACGACGCCGAGCGGGCGGAGCTTCTCCTCGACCAGCGTCTTCGCGTTGCGCGGGGACAGCCTGCGGCCGAACGACTCCGACGCCGCGGCCGCGATCTCGTCGTACGTGCGCCGGCCGTCGCAGGCCTCCGCGACGGCGTACAGCAGCTTGGAGAGCTGGATGGTCTGGCCGTCGGAGCGGCGCGCGATGTACGGCGCCTTCTTGAACCCCGACCCCTGGTACTCGCCGCACAGCTCGACGCCCTGCGCGAGCCGTGGCGCGCGCGGCGACTCGGCCGGTCGCGGCGGGCTCTGCGTCTGCTGCGCCACGGCGTCCGGCCTGGCGTCGAGGACCATCGGGACTCCTGTCTCGGCTTCGACAAAAGACCGGCGACGGGGCGGCTGGGGTGCGCCCCGTCGCCGGTGCGATCGGGTCCTTCCCGGCTCGGAAGCCGGTCAACCGGGACTACATGTCCTGGTTGATCTCCGCGTACTGCTCGGCGTTGGCGTACGCCACCGAGCCGTCCGAGAGGACGTTCGCGGCGACGGCGGCGTTGACCGGCGCGGCGAGGTTGAGGTTGAGCAGCGACATCGCCTCGCGGTCGGGCAGCTGCTCGCCGCTCTCCTGCGCGATCTCGTCGTCCGTGAGGTCGGTCTGGTCCTTGACCTGGTCCTTGTCAGCCATCTCAGACTCCCGGGGTCCCGTCGAGCATCGACTGGTCGATCTCGGCGTACTGCTCGGCGTTCGCGTACGCGACCGAGCCGTCGCTGAGGACGTTCGCGGCCACGGCGGCGTTCACCGGGACGGCGAGGTTCGCGTTGATGAGCGACATCGCCTCGCGGTCGGGCAGCTGCTCGCCGTTCTCCTGCTCGATCTCCTCGTCGGTGAGGTCGATCGCCTGGTCCTTGGTCTCGTCAGCCATCGCTGGGACTCCCGTCAGGTGGACTGGTTGATGATCGCGGTCTGCTCGGCGTTGGCGTACGCCGTGCTGCTGTCGCTGAGCACGTTCAGCGCGACGGCGGCGTTGACCGGAGCGGCGAGGTTGGCGTTGATCAACGACATCGCCTCGCGGTCGGGCAGCTCCTCGCCGGACTCCTGCTCGATCTCCTCATCGGTGAGGTCGATCGCCTGGTCCTTGTTCTCTGCCATCAGCTCTTCCCTCTCGTCCGGGGACTGGACTGCGTGACGGTCGTCGTCGTCGACGAGGACGCCGTGTCGCCGCTGGTGGCGACGACGGCGTTCACGTCCGCGACGACGTTGATCCCGTTGCCGGATCGGCGGATCGTCCGTCGCACCGTCTTCTTCACGAGGCGGTCGTTCCCGCCGATCACGCCGCGCAGACTTACCGATACGCCATGAACTGCTCGCGAACGGTGACAGTGGGCCCTCGCGAGCACTGATCCGGGCGAAACCGGACACACCCGGATACGTGCATCAGTCGATCGATCTGCTACCGGAGCCCCGCGCCGCGGGGACTGCCCGGCATTTCGTGTTCGACCAGCTGCACGAGCGCGTCGGGGACGACCTGGCGGAGACGGCGATGCTGCTCACCAGCGAGCTGGTCACCAACGTCATCGTGCACGCGCGTACGCCCATGCGGCTCGACCTCGACCTGACCGACGACGCGATCCGCGTGGCCGTCTGCGACGACACGCCCAGGTCGCCGGCCATCCGCTCGGCGCACGACGCGCGGCTCACCGGCCGCGGCATGAACCTCGTGGACGCCCTCGCCACGCAGTGGGGCGTGGAGCCGGACCCGCCCGGCAAGAAAGTCTGGTTCGAGCTGCCTGCGTGATCTTCGCCGCTCCTGGGTACAGCCGTCGCAACCGCCTCTCCCCAGGAAGGCCGCGACTTCACCGTGCCCGCAGTCACCCGCGCTGCCCACCCGGACAGCCTCCACGCCGTCGAGGACGGTCCCGGCGCCGCCGGCCCGGACCGCGTCGACCACATCGCCCGCGACGTCTTCGGCTTCTCGTCGCTGCGGGCAGGCCAGCGCCCGGCCATCGAGGCCCTGCTCGCGGGCCGCGACACGCTCGCCGTGCTCCCCACCGGCTCCGGCAAGTCGGCGATCTACCAGATCGCCGCGCTGCTCATCGAGGGCCCGTGCGTCATCGTGTCGCCGCTCATCGCGCTGCAGCGCGACCAGGTCGCCGCGATCAAGGAGCTGAACGGCCCCGGCGTCGCCGCCGCCAACTCGCACGTCGGCGTGGCGGCCCGCCGCGAGGCGTTCGAGGGGCTGAAGACCGGCGCGGTGAAGTTCCTGTTCGTCGCGCCCGAGCAGCTCGCCACCCCCGAGGTCGTCCGCGACATCGCGGAGGCCCGGCCGACGCTGTTCGTCGTCGACGAGGCCCACTGCGTCAGCGCGTGGGGCCACGACTTCCGCCCCGACTACCTGCGGCTCGGCGGCGTCATCGAGGCCCTCGGTCACCCGACCGTCCTCGCGCTCACCGCGACCGCGTCCCCGCCGGTCCGTGACGAGCTGACTCTGCGCCTCGGCATGAACGACCCCGCCGTCGTCGTGCGCGGCTTCGACCGGCCGAACATCTGGCTCGACGTCGAGACGTTCACCTCCGAGGAGGCCAAGCGCGAGGCGCTCGTGCTGCGCGCCGCCGGCGAGCTCAAGCCCGGCATCGTCTACGCCGCCACCCGCAAGCGCGCCGAGGAGCTCACCGAGCTCATCAGCGAGATCGGCCTGTCCGCCGGCTGCTACCACGCGGGGATGAAGGCGGCCGAACGCCGCCAGGTGCAGGACGCGTTCGTCGAGGACCGCCTCGACGTCGTCGTCGCCACGACGGCGTTCGGCATGGGCATCGACAAGCCGAACGTCCGCTTCGTCCTCCACTACGACGTGCCCGACTCGCTCGACTCGTACTACCAGGAGGTCGGGCGCGCGGGCCGCGACGGGCTGCGTTCCGAGGCCGTCCTCTACTACCGCCAGGAGGACCTCGGTCTGCGCCGGTTCTTCGCCGCGGGCAGCGTCGCGGTGCCGCCGCTGACCCGCGTCGCGGAGATCCTCGAGGCCGCGGCCGAGGGGCACACCGTGGACCTGCGCGAGCTGCGTACGGTCTCCCGCGTCTCCCCCTCGCGCCTGTCCGCCGTGCTCGGACAGCTCACGCACGCGGGCTTCGTCCGCGTCGACCCGACCGGCTCGCTCGAGCTGCTGCCGGACAGGCCTTCCGTCGCGGAGGTCGTCAAGCGCGCGCAGGCCGAGGCCGAGGTGCGCAAGACCCTCGACCAGTCGCGGGTCGACATGATCCGCGCGTACGCCGAGAGCCAGGGCTGCCGGGGGCGGCTGCTGCTGTCGTACTTCGGCGAGCAGAACGACGACCAGTGCGGCCACTGCGACCGCTGCACCGCCGGCGTCGAGGTGGCGGTGGCGGAGGGGCCGTACCCCGTCAACGCCCGCGTCGCGCACGCCGAGTGGGGCAGCGGGCAGATCCTGCGGTACGAGGAGGACAAGGTCGTCGTGCTCTTCGACACCGTCGGCTACAAGACGCTCTCCGTGCCCGCTGTCATCGAGCGCGGTCTCCTGCAGGCGGGCTGATGCTCTACGACGCGGTGGTGGTGGGCGGCGGCCCGGCCGGGCTGGCGGCGGGGCTGTGGCTCGCGCGGTACCGGCGGCGGACGCTGCTCGTGGACGCCGGCGAGCACCGCAACCGCTGGGTCGAGCAGTCGCACGGCTACTTCACCCGCGACCCCGCCTCGCCGCTCCAGCTGCTGGCCGAGGGGTGCGCGCAGCTCGCGGCGTACCCGTTCGCCGAGCGCATCGGCGGCAGCGTGACGGCGGCCGCGCGCGTGGACGACCGTTTCGTCGTGACCGTGGACGGCGCCGAGCACGAGGCGTTGCGGCTGGTGCTCGCGACCGGCGTGGAGGACGCGTTCCCCCAGGTCGAGGGGTTCTTCGACCACTACGGCGCGTCGGTCTTCCACTGCCCCTCGTGCGACGGCTACGAGGCCCGCGGCCGCAACGTCGTCGTCCTCGGCTGGTCGGAGCACGTGGCGGCGTTCACCGTGACGCTGCTCGACTGGGCCGCGTCGGTGACGCTGGTGACCGACGGCCGTCGCTTCCCCGGCGACGAGTCGCAGCGGGAGACGCTGGCGTCGTACGGCGTGCGGGTGTTCGAGGACCCGGCCGAGCGCTTCGTCGGCTCACGTGGGTCGCTGACCGGCGTGACGCTGCAGGGCGGCGAGGAGCTGCCGTGCGAGATGGCGTTCTTCTCGGTGGCGCACAAGCCGCGGAACGGCCTCGCGCGGATGCTCGGCGCGGAGACCACGCCCGAGGGGTGCGTCGTCGTGGACGACGACCAGCAGACGTCCGTACCCGGGCTCTACGCCTGCGGCGACCTGACGCCGGGCATGCAGCTCATCCAGGTCGCGGCCGCCAAGGGCGCGGTCGCGGGGATCAACGCCGCGCAGTCCCTCAGGGGCGAGCGCGGGGCTCCGTTGTCGCCGGAGCCCGCGCCCGACCCGGAGGTCGTCGCTCCTTAGCGCTTCTTCGGGAGCGCGCGCTTGGCGATGCCGCGCGCGACGTTCTTCGGCCGCTGCTGCTCGCCCATGAGGGCGTTCATCCCGAGCAGCGAGCCGGTCAGCGCGGGGATGACCCACTGCAGCGTCTTGAGCTGCTGCTGCGCCTTCGCGACGTCGTCGGGCGTGCTCGGCAGCGGCTCAGTGCCACCCGCGACGGGGACGTCGCCGGCGTTCATGACCTTCTGGCCGAGGACGCGGGAGTACGCCGTCGCGCCGAGCGCCGCGGCGGTGATGCCGGCCTTGACGAACGCCGTCTTGCCGACGCCCTGCTGGCCGGCGAGACGGCCCTTGTTGGCGCGGGTGAGGTCGAGGGCGCCGAGGACGTGCGCGCCGATGGCGGCGGCGTTGACCGGGGTCCAGCGGCCCCAGCCGGCGTTGGCGACGCGGGCGCGCTGGCGCGGGTCGTCGACGTCGCTGGCGGCGCCGTTGACGCCGACGGCGCCCATCAGGGAGCCGCCGAACCAGGCGGCGAGACCGACGTCGTGCATGGTGCGGGTGAGCGTTTCGGTACGGGACATGGGACCTCCACGGCGATAAGGGGACATCTCTGCGCCTACCCCGGGAGCGGCCCCGCAACCGGGGGTCGGCACGGGGCCGTCCGGTCTGACACGATCAAGGCCGAGGAGGGAGTGCCGTGGCCGACTTCGCCGTCGTGGTCTCGCGGATCGAAGGTGTCTGGGAGGCCGCGCTCCTGCCCGAACGCCTCGTCGACGACTTCGAGGGGCTCGTCGCCGCGCTGCGCCAGCAGCAGGGCGACACCGGCGTCATCGGCCTCGTCAACGTCGCCGACGAGTTCTTCGTCGCCGTCCGCATCGTCGGCGCCGACGCGCGGGTCCTGCTCTCCGACGTCACCGCCGCCGTCGCCTGGGACATGGCCGCGCAGGTCTGCGACTACCTCGGCATCGAGCGGCCCGGCGAGGACGACCTCGAGGACGTCTGGCCCGCCGGCGACCTGTCGATCTTCTCCGACCTCGGCCTCGACGAGATGGAGCTCGGCGCGCTGCTGTCCGACCTGGATGCGTACGCGGACGAGACCCTGGTCCTGCTGGCCCGCCGGCTCGGCTTCGCGGAGGCGTACGAACGCGTCGTGGAGCCGGTGTTCCACTGAGCCGTGGTTGTCCCGGGTTGGCCCGGTTCTCTACCATCGGCGCTCTCTGACCCACGTCATCCGGAGACCCCCGTGCCGTACTTCGCTGCCGCCCTCGTTCAGGCCGACGACGGCTGGACCGGCCACGAGGTCGACATGGAGAACGTCGAGGACCTCGACACTCTCGTCGAGCTGCTGCGCGACCTCGGCGAGGGGCGTACCGCGGTGTTCTTCCTCGAGGAGGACGACGAGTACGTCGCCATCGTGCGCGTCGACGGCGATGCGGACCCGCGGACGTTCATCTCCGACGATCGCGCCATCGCCACCTCCGCCCATGCCGCGCTCGTCATGGAGGACGCCGCGCCGGCCGAGGAGTCCGAGGCGGAGGACGACGACGACGAGGGCACCAGGCCCGACGCGGAGATCGCCGGCGATCCGGAGATCGTTGCGTCCCTGGGGATCTCGGGCGAGAAGCTCATCGAGCTCTGCGCGACCGAGGGGATGCTGCCCGCCGACATCGTCACCGCCATCTGCGAGAAGGCGGGCTGCGCCGACTCACTCGACGAGCTGCGCGGGGGCTGAGCGCGCATGCCGTACGGCGGCGCTCGCCCTGGCGACGTGGAGGCGATGCGCTCCGCGCTGGCCGAGGGCCGGCTGGCGCTCGAGCATGGTGACGTACCGGTGGGGGCTGTCGTTGTCGGTCCCTCGGGCGACGTGATCGGGCGGGGGCACAACGAGCGGGAGGTGCGGGGCGACCCGACCGCGCACGCCGAGGTGCTGGCGTTGCGCGAGGCGGCCGTCGTCGTGGGGTCGTGGCGGCTGTCAGGCAGCTCGCTCGTGGTGTCGTTGGAGCCCTGCACGATGTGTGCGGGGGCTGCGGTGCTGGCCCGGGTGGACCGGGTCGTGTACGGCGCGGTCGACCCGAAGGCGGGGGCCGTGGGGTCGTTGTGGGACGTCGTACGGGACCCGCGACTCAACCACCGGCCGGAGGTCGTGGGCGGTGTCCTCGCCGAGGAGTGCGGCGAGGTGCTGCGGGCGTTCTTCGGTCCGCATCGCGGGCTGCCCGGCTGACCCGGTAGGCTGCCCGGCGGTGGAGTCGCGTAGTGGCCGAGCGCGCACGCCTCGAAAGCGTGTGACGGTGCAAGCCGTCCGTGGGTTCAAATCCCACCTCCACCGCCAACGCTTTGACTGGGTAGCCGCAGGTCGGCGGGCGCCGTGGTACAGCGTCATGTCCTCAGTAGGTTCCGCAAGTGCGTCAGCGACGCGAGCGTTTGCGTACAGCTTGATAGGGTCCTTCTTCGGCACAGCCACCGCTATTATCCGTGGCCGCTTGCTTTGATCTGGCCGTTGGCACGATTTACCTGCCAGGATGATTCGGGTATCCGAGCGTCACTCCTATGCCGCCGACTTTCACGTTCGCGAAACCACCGAAGATCTCCGGGTACGCCGCCCGCGTGATCCCGTAGATCGACGGCGTGATCGCTTAGGCAGCGCTGAGCATCGCCGGCGAGAGCAGGATGACGATCGGCTCGGCGAAGTCGTCATCCGACGCGATGTCCAGTTGCACGCGGACCTGCGCGGGCGGGTCGCCCCACACCTCGACGACGGTCCCTTGGACATCGTTGTCGAGGCCCCAGGGCACGCGCACCTTCGTTCCGACACGCAATGAGTTGGCCATCGCCTGCGGATGTTCCCATGCGACCCGGTCGATGGTGCGAGTCTTCCGGTCGAGACCTCTTTGGCAGCCGCGCCCAGACCAAGGTGCCGCCCCGTGGTATCGACAGCCGTTCTTCAACAGGGCGACGGCGCCCGCGACGCGCTGGTGGTCGTGGGCGCCTCGCTTTCGCTGAACACTCCCGAGAATCGCCGCCCGTTCCAGAACACCGGCAGTTCCGCGACGGTCCGGCCGTCAACGAGGACGGCGACGAACGAGCCTTCGTACGCGCGTCCGGTGCCTGTGGTGCCACAGACGGTGAGCCATCGCTTGCCGCCCCCGGCTTCGCTGGCGACGACGCGCGGCGGGGTGCGCGGGACCTGCTCGGCGCCGCCCGCCGCGTGCCAGTCCTCGGCGCACACCGACTGCTCGGCAACGTCGGCGCAGAACGCCTCCACGCCGCCGTCGCGCGCCTGCCGCCACTTCTCCAGCAGCAGGGCGCGCACCGCCTCGTCGGCGGGCCGGGGCGCCACGCCGATCCGGCGGTTGCCAGGCCGGGTGAGGACGCCCACGGACGCGGCGGCGGCGATGACCGCCGCCGCGCCCGCTGCCAGCCATCGCGGGTTCAGCTAGTCCACCCACTGACCGCTGAGGATGTTCCAGATCGGCGTGCCTTCCTTGGTCGGCGTGCGGACCGGCGTGACCAGGCGGACCAGCCGGAAGGTGCCGGAGCCGATGCCGCTGGAGTGCCGCCAGTACGACGCCCAGTCACCAGGGGCGGTCTTGCCCGACACCGGGCCGTACCACGAAGTGTTACAGATGACCTTCTCCCAGGACCGCGAGTAGCCGAACTTGATGGGCGATCCCGACTCGGCGGAGATCGTGTGCGTAACGGTGTCGCAGGGGCCTTCGTCCTTCGTGTCGGTCGTGTTCGGCTCGGGGATGCCGTCAATGCTCATCGGCGCGGTGCCGTGGTAGTAGGGCTGGCCGTGGACCCAGAGGCGCAGCATGTCCCAGCCGTTGAGGCTGGTGCCGCTGGCGCGCTGGCGGAACTGCCAGTAGGACGTGCCCTTGGTCGTGTCCATCTCCTGGTGGTCGACGGCGTAGCACATCGTCCGTTGCCAGCGCTCGTCCGCGCCCTTGCGCGGGCCGACGATGGCGTAGCAGTCGCCGTGGTGGTTCGACCAGTAGCCGCGCTCCGACTTGGTCTGGCTGTCGAGACCCACGATGCCGCTCACACTGTCGATCGCGTCACCCGTGTCGGTGGTGTCGACGGCAGGAAAGCCGCCCGACGTCAAGGGGAGGATCTGGTAGACGTCGTAGTCGTCGGTCTCGCGCACGGCGATGTTCTGCGCCGAATACGTCAGCCAGGTCACCATGCCGTCCGCCGTGTGGATGTTGTAGGCGAGCAACTCGTTGTCGGTGACGAACCCCTCTTCGTTCATCGCCTGCTGCAACGCCACGGCTGCCTTGGCGACGACGGGATCGGCCATGCCGGCCAGCACGCCTACCTCGGCCAGAGTCTTCTCCCCTAGCTGCTGGAGGATCGTGGCGTCGTACTCGGGCATCGGGAGCACCCCCTGGTACCCGACCTCGGGCACCAGGAACTCGCGCGCCGTCTCGTCGTAGCGGAGCGAGACGGGGGAGACGACCTTGAAGTAGACGGGCACGCCGCCCACGTCCTGCTGGGCGGTGGTGCCGAGAACCGCCTTCACCACGCCGCCCTGCTCGCGGGCAAGGGCGACGAGTGCGGGCGTCTCCTGAACGGCCATCGTGACGTAGCCGTTCGCGTCGGCGACGCCAGTCCCGGCAACCTGCTCCGGCATGAGCCGGGCGTCGTTCGCCGGGTCCGTGACGGGCGCAGTAGGCAGGACCGGGTCGGGCTGCGCGCGCAGCGTGAACTCGGCTCCGGGGGCGGGTGCGCCGCCCGGAAAGGTGGCCCGCGTGGCGAGCATGTTCGGGTCGCGAACGGCTGCGGCGTGGTGGGCGTTCAGCAGCGACCCGAGCACGGCAGCGGCCGTGGTGGCCGATGCCATGACGATCAGGCGCTGTAGGGGCGGGCGTGCGATACGCCGCATGTGTGCTCCTCGTTCTGTAGGGACCGCCCGGCAGGTGCCAGGTGGCGTCTTTGCGGCGGGGGCGATTCCGCGTCAGGTGGGAGAGAACGCGCGCTTCAGCGTCGTGGGCGCGCGAGCGGTGGTCGAGCAGGGACACGACCCGCGATCCCGGAAACTACCGGACCTCCCCCGCACGAACGGACTCCTACAAGACCAGGCCGGGCGCGCCATCAGGCTCAGAACCGGCCGGTCCTCGAAACGGGGTGTGACAGTTTTCGGGCTGGCCGTCGTACGGTCGCGGCATGACGGACGAGGTCAGCGGCTTCCTGCTGGACCGCGACGCGGGTGCGCCGTGGCCGGTCTACACCGACGGCAGCGGCCCGCCGGTCCTCGTGCTGCACGAGCTCATGGGCCTCACGCCGCCGGCGCTCGCGTTCGCCCGCCGCGTGGTCGACAGCGGCTTCACGGTGTACCTGCCGGTCCTCTCCGGCCCCGCACCCGCGACGTCACGTGGCGACATGCTGAAAGCGGCGCTCGGGGTCTGCGTCTCCCGCGAGATCCACCTGCTGAAGAGCGGCGCGACGTCGCCAATCGTCACACCGCTACGGGCGCTCGCGCGGTACGCCACCGACAAGGCCGGCACGCGCGGCGCGGGCGTGGTCGGCATGTGCTTCAGCGGCGGGTTCGCGCTGGCGCTGGCCGCGGACGAGCCCGTGCTGGCGGGCGTCGCGGCGCAGCCGAGCCTGCCGTACGCACCGCTGAAGCCCTGGTGCGCGGGCGACCTGGGCCTCGACCGCAAAGATGTCGAGGACCTCGAGGCCAGGCTCGCGACAGGCGACACCGGGATCTACGTCGCCCGCTTCACCGAGGACAGGACGAGCCCGCGGCGACGCCTCCAGGCCATCAAGCAGAAGTTCGGCACGGAGAACGTCACGATCGACGAGCTGCCGTCGTACCCGGACAACGAGTTCGGGTTCGCGGCGAGCGACCACTCGGTGCTCGCGGTCGCCCCCGCGAACTACCCGGCGGGCAGTGCCGCCGCCGCGCGCCTGGAGCAGGCGTTCGGCGACGTCATCACCTTCCTGACGGAGCGCCTGACCTAGCGGGCACCTGCACGTTCGGCCTGAGTAATTGCCGTCACGTTTTCGGCAGACGACGATGGAGGAAAGTGCTCCGCACCGCATTGTGCGGTGGCGCGTTGTCAGGGGGTACCCGCCGAATCTCGGCGGCTTGCCGTGTCCACGACACGGCTCTCAAAATCCCTAGGGGGGATTTTCGCATGTCTGAAATCTGCGTGGCGCGACGAAGCGCCCGCACGACCCGGCGAGTGATCGGAACGCTCGTCGCCCTCGCGCTCCTCCTGGTCTCGCTCACCGTCTCCGGTGCGCGGCCCGCGGAAGCGCTCAACCAGCCGATCGTCGGCGTCACCGCCACGCCGGACCGCGGCGGCTACTGGATGTACGCCAGGGATGGCGGCGTGTTCTCGTTCGGGAACGCGACGTTCCACGGCTCCACGGGCGGCATCGCGCTGAACGCGCCCATCGTGGGCATGGCGGCCACGCCGACGGGGGCGGGCTACTTCCTCGTCGCCGCGGACGGCGGCGTCTTCGCGTTCGGCGACGCGGTCTTCCGCGGGTCGATGGCCGGGCAGTCGCTGAACAAGCCGATCATCGGCATGGCGACGACGCCGACCGGCGCCGGCTACTGGCTCGCGGGGGCGGACGGCGGCATCTACGCCTACGGTGACGCGGTCTTCCGCGGCTCGATGGGCGGCACGACGCTCAACAAGCCCATCGTCGGCATCGCCGCGCACCCCAACGGCCAGGGCTATTGGCTCGTCGCCTCCGACGGCGGCATCTTCGCGTTCAACGTCGCCTTCCACGGCTCCATGGGCGGCCAGCCGCTCAACAAGCCCATCGTCGGCATCGCGGCACACCCCACGGGCCAGGGCTATTGGCTCGTCGGCTCCGACGGCGGCATCTTCGCGTTCAACGTCGGCTTCCATGGCTCCACCGGCAGCATCGCGCTCGCCGCTCCGGTCGTCGGCATCGCCGCCGGCCCCGGCGGCAACGGCTACTGGATGGCGGCCGCGGACGGCGGGCTGTTCGCGTTCGGCAGCGCGCCGTTCCAGGGCTCGATGGTCAGCGGAGAGCCCGCGACCGGCAACGGCACCCCCGCGGCCGCGACGCTGCGCTCGGCGATCGTGACCCGCGCGAACTCGTGGGTCGGCTACAACACACCCAGCGAGAACAACCACAACTTCACGCACAACGGCACGTACGTCACCCGCGCCTGGTGCGCGGACTTCGCGAGCTACGTGTGGATCAAGTCCGGCGTCACGGACTGGTCGTGGATCTCCGCAGTCAGCGCGTTCCGGGACAAGGCGCAGGCGCAGAACCGCTTCCGCGGCCGGAGCGCGCGTCCCGAGATCGGTGACGTCGCGATCTGGAAGAGCAGCAACGTGAGCCACGTCAACATCGTCATCGACGTACGCGCCGACGGCTGGATCCGCACGGTCGGCGGCAACGAAGGCCCAGACACCGTCGTACGCACGTCGTTCTACAACCCGCTCACGTCGCGGGGCGGCGCGCTCGTCGGCTACGGCATGCCGATCTCCCCGACGCCGCGGTACGCCGCGTCGTCGAGCCAGACGCTGGCCGAGGCGCCCGACTCCGACACCGGGTTCACCCCCGACGTCTGGGTCTCGGACGTCACGGTCAACGAAGCGGCCGGCATGGCGTACGTCACCGTGTCCATGTCGCACGGCGTCTCGTACCCGTGGTCGCTCACGTACTCCACGCTGGACGGCACGGCGACGTCGGCCGGCGGGCTGGACTACTCGGCGCAGACGGGAACGCTGAGCTTCAACGGCGAGGCGAGCAAGGTGATCGCGATCCCGATCACCAATGACGCTCTGCACGACCCGCTGACGGAGACGTTCACGCTGGCCATCGCCAGCAGTGACACGGTGAACGTCACCGACAACGCCGCGACGATCTCGATCGTCGACAACGACCCGCTGCCGGTCTAAGGGTCATCGCGCGAAAGAAGCCCCGCCCGGCACACGCCGGGCGGGGCTTCTCGCCGGCCGGACGGCTAACGCGGGCAGGCCTGCAGGTGACCGAGCGGGTCGCGGACGTCCGGCACCTGGGTGAGGCACTCGCTCACGCAGATCGGCCGGAAGTCCGGGTCGCAGACGGCCGACGCGTTCGGCGCGAGCGCCGCCAACGGCACCGCCACGAGAGCGGCGAGAAGAAGCTTGCGCATGAGGGGGCTCTCCTGGGGTTACTCGGGGCAGGCGCGGACGATGTCGCCGAGCGGGTCCTTCGGGTCGATCGTCGGCGGCCGCATCTGGCAGTCGTTGGTGCACAGCGGCTTGTACTTCGGGTCGCAGTACGCCGCCGCGTCGGTCGCGACGACACCGGCGAACGGCACCGCGAGCAGGGCAGCGCCAGCAAGGATCTTGCGCATGGAGAGGGGCTCCTCCGTGAGGGGGTCGGGGGAACGCAAACCTAGGCGAAACGGGCGCTCCGGTCGAGCCCCCAGTTCTGCAGAACGCCCCTACGACGTCCCCGGGGAGCGGACAGTGGACCACCTCGGACCGGAGACGCCATCCCGGTCCTTTCCGAGTGGGGGATCACATGGGAAGAGGAACCCGCAGGACGTCCGTGCGACTCGGCCTCGCGCTGCTGCTGACCGCCGCCGGCGCGGTCGCCACACCGGCGGAGGCGAGCAGCCGGCCGGCGCCACCCGAGGCGCAGGCGCCCCTTGTGCTGCCGCCCGACAGCAGGCGCAGGCCAGACTTCGACTGGCTGCCGGCGGCCGAGCGCGCCGAAGCCCGCCGCACGCTCGCCGCGTACGACGCCAAGGTCGCCGCCGCGATGCGGCGAGCGGACCGCGCCTGGACGGCGCGCGGCGACAAGCGCGCGCGGCCGGTCAGGCCCGACCTGCCACCGCTGCCCGCGGTGGCCGGCGTGAGCGGGCCGTCGCGCGACACCGACGGTTCCCGGCAGCTCATGGCCGAGAGCCCCGGCTACGGCGGCTACCAGAGCGACGGGCTGCACCTCACCGACCACCCGAACGACGTGTACGCGAGCGACTACCAGATCTGGCTGGACGCTCCGCAGGAGAACGAGGTCAACGAGTGCGACTACGAGGGGTACTCCTTCGAGTGCTTCTGGTTCTACGCGATGCAGTACGACACGACGACCGCCGGGAGTGCGATCCACATCGGGCCGGTACGCGGCAAGGACGCCGGTGACAGCACGTGGCGGATGAACGTCGGCGGCTACAACAACGGCCAGCCCACCGGCCCCAAGACGACGCCGGCCCCGGACCTGCCCGCCGGCAAGTGGATCCGTGTCCGCACCTGGCGGACGGCGTACACCGCGACCACGGGCGACTTCACCGTGTGGGCGATGTGGGACGGCGTGGACCGGCAGATCGCCACCATCAGGATCAACGGCAACGCGATCGCGCACTCCGGCTTCTTCAGCGAGATCAAGGAGGTCGACCTGACCGCGCAGTGCTCGACCGACCTCGTGCGCGCGTACTTCAACAGGCCGATCGTCCACCGCGACGGCAGGCAGTTCACGTTCCCCGTCGCGACGACGAAGTACGACCCGTACTGCGGCAACACGAACTGGCGGCTTCTCGCGGCACCGGACTTCGTCGTGCACGAGCGGGAGGTGCCGAGGACGACGCCGAACGGCGCCACGCTGTGGAACCGCACCCGGCTCGACTACAACTGGAACGCGCTCCCTCACACGCGCGCCGGCGTCGACCTCCGCGTGACGCTCCGGCCGCGAGGATGGCTGGCGCAGCCGTTCGTCGCGAGCAAGGCGATGTTCGACCGCGTGGCGTTCGTCGCCGGATGCGGATACTGCATCGTCGATCTCCACATCTGGGCGAACCGCGAGGTCAACCAGCACGTGTGCTCGAAGCACGGCATCCAGGTGCTCGACAACGTCTTCACCACGGCGATCCCGGACTGGAACTGCTTCCTCACGCCCGGGCGCTACTACTACCTGCAGATCTACAACACGAGCTGGGACAAGAACGCGACGTTCTACCTGGTCGACGACGCAGGCGGTAACTCGGCGGACTTCGCGTACGTCGCCAACGCGGGCACGATGCCCGGCTCCACGGCGCTGCGCAGCCTGATCTACACGCGCGACCAGTGACGGCAGGGCCCGGGCCGGACGAACGCTCCGGCCCGGGTCACCGCACCGGCAGGGCGCACGGCGCGGTGAGCGACGTCTGGTCCTCCACGAGCCGGAACACCGGGCCCGACAGCGAGATCGCGTACACGCAGCCCGCCGCGTCCTCGCCGAACGACGACAGGTTGGGCACGTTCGCGTTGAGCGCACGGTCGTTGACGGCACCCGGGAGCTGGAGGCGCGCGACGCGCAGCGAGCCGGTGCAGTAGTCGCCGTACACGTAGTCGCCCTGCAGCGACGGCACCCCGGGGTCGCGGATGACGTACCCGCCGGTGATGGACGTGCAGAAGCCCATGTTGCGCGGCCGCTCGAGGACCGGGGGCGTGTGGTTGGTCAGCGTGCCCGGCCGGAACTGGAACGTCCCCTCGAAGATGTTCCAGCCGAAGTTGAAGCCGCCCGCGGAGCCGGCCGGCACGTAGTCGACCTCCTCGCGCGTGCTCTGCCCGACGTCGCCGATGGTGAGGTCGCCGTTGGCGCGGTCGAACGAGAAGCGGAACGGGTTGCGCAGGCCGTACGCCCAGATCTCCGGCCGGGCCCCCGACACGGAGACGAACGGGTTCGACGCCGGCACGGTGTACGCCGCCGTGCCCGACTGGCGCGGGTCGATGCGCAGCATCTTGCCGAGCAGCGCGCCGAGGTTCTGCCCGTTGCCGAGCGGGTCGCCGCCGCCACCGCCGTCGCCCGTGCCGATGTACAGGTAGCCGTCTGGCCCGAACTGCAGCTGCGCGCCGTAGTGGTTGGAGAAGTCACGGTGCGGGATGACGAGCACGGTACGGCGCGACGCCGGGTCGGCCACGGCGCCGTTGCGCGTGAACTCGTCGATCTCGATGTCGCCGTCGAGGTTGGCGTAGTAGACGTAGAGCTTGCCGCTGGTGACGTAGTCGGGCGCGAACGCCACGGACAGCAGACCGCCCTCGCCGGTGATGCTGACGCGCGTCGTGATGTCGAGGAACGTCGTCGTCGCCGCCGGGTTGCCGCGCGCCACCTTGATGGTGCCGGCCCGCTCGGTGACGTAGACCCCGGTGGGGTCGCCGGGGGCGTGCGTCAGGTACGTCGGCGTCGTGAACACCGCCACCGGCACCGCCACCACACCCACCCCGGGCAGCGCGGTCGCGGTCTGCGTCATCGGCAGCAGCGCCGCCGTCAGGCAGAGAGCCCCGAACGCCTTCGTCGTCCTCGCCATGCGCGTTCCCTCCCAGGTCGGTGACCCCCCGCACAGGTGACGGCGCTCACCCCGGTTCCTCGCGCGACGGCAGGACGCGGCTCCCGCACGTCGAATCGCGTGCGGCATGAGAGCAGTCACCGTCGCGCTCGCCGTCACGGCGCTCGCCGTCTCCGCCCCGGTGAGCGAGGCGCGGCCCTACGACTCCGTGGTCACGTCCCCGAACGTCACGTTCGTCGCGACGATCCCGCTCGAGGCGGGCGCGGCCACCGGCGCGCGGCTGCTCGGCACGACGCTCTACGTCTCCGGCTCGAAGTCGTTCTCGATCTACGACGTCTCCGACCCCGCGCTGCCGAAGCCGCTGTCGGTGACGCCGGTCGGCTTCAACTTCCCCGCCGAGGACGTCGACACCAACGGCAAGATCCTGCTGCTCAACGACGAGCAGGGCGCGCTGGGGACGTTGCAGGTCTACGACGTCAGCAACAAGGCCGCGCCGAAGCAGATCGCCTCGCTGCCGAACATGCGCGACCACACGTTCACCTGCGTGCTGAAGTGCGCCTACGCGTACGGCTCGCGCGGCACGATCGTCGACCTGCGCAAGCCGTCCGCCCCGCGCGTCGCGGGCAGCTGGGGCTCGCTGCCGAAGAACGACGGCTTCGACGTCACCGAGGTCTCCCCCGGCATGGTGCTCACGGCGAGCCGCACGATCCGCCTCCTCGACGCGCGTCGTACGCCGACGAAGCCGCGCGTCGTCAAGACCGGCACGACGAGCGACAACCGCCTCATCCACTCCAACCGGTGGCCGCGCCAGGGCCGCGACAAGTTCTTCCTCGTGCAGGGCGAGACGCCGTTCAGCGGCATCTGCGACCGCGACTCGGGCGCGATCATGACGTGGGACGCGAAGACGTTCCGCAAGGTCGGCGAGTTCCGCGTCTCGAACGGCACGTTCGTCGACGGCTCCCCCGCCGCCGGCGCCGCGGGCTGCACGGCGATGTGGTTCCAGCAGCACCCGACGTTCAAGGACGGCGGGCTGATCGCGGCCGGCTTCTTCGAGCACGGCGTCCGCTTCCTCGACGTGGACCGCAAGGGCGGCATCGACGAGGTCGGCTACTACGCCCCCGTGGCCGGCGCGACGATCGCGGCGTACTGGATCACGCCCGAGATCGTCTACGCCGTCGACATCGAGAAGGGCATCGACATCCTGCGGTACGACCGGAGCGGAACGCCCGCGAAGGCGCCGGTCCGCCCGCCGGCGCCGCGGAAGATCGAGTTCGTGCCCGCGGGCCGCCGCACGCTGTGGTGCCAGCCCGGCGTGGCGCGCTAGCCGTCGTCGCGCGACGCCCCCCTGGCGCGCCCGGCCCGGACCCGAGCTTCCAGTGCTGGACGACTCCTCGCGTGCTCGCGCGCACGGGAAGCTGGGCAAGCGGGGGCGGCGCGCGGGCCGGTCAGGCGTCCGCGGGCTCCCAGAGCTCGAAGCGGTTGCCCTCGGGGTCGCTCGCCCAGCCGAAGCGCCCCTGCTCGTCCGACTCGGTCTTGTCGTCCACGTCGGCACCGGCCGCGCGCAGCTGCGCGAGCATCGCGTCGAGGTCGCGGACGCGGAAGTTGACCATCGTCTGCTGCTCGGCGCGGCCGAAGTACGTCGTGTCCTCGCCGAACGCCGACCACACCGTCGGCCCCGGCTCCTGGTGCCAGATCTCGATGCCCGCGACGCCGAGCTGCTCGGCGTACCAGCGGTTCAGCGCCTCCGCGTCCTTCGCCCGGAAGAACACGCCGCCGATGCCGAGTGCGCGTTCCATCAGATCCGCAGGAACAGCGCGTTGAGCAGGCGCGCCTGCTGGGTGGCGGTACGGCCGGACGCGCGCGCCACCGCGCAGATCTTCGCCCGCTCGGACTCGGGGTCGCCCTCCATCCAGATGACGTCCACGACGGTGCGCGACAGGTCGAGCGTGAAGTCCACCTTCTCGTCGCCGACGGCGCCCGCGACGGTCGTCGCGCCAGGCCGGATCTCGATGACCGCCGACTCGGTCACGCACTCGGTCGTCACCGTGATGGGGAACGTGTAGACGCCCGGCGGTACGGAGCCGACGACGTCGAGGCCGTCGACGCAGGAACCGTTGACCATCGCGGTCGCGAGCAGCTGCCCGTCCTTCGCCCCGAACGACTCGATGGTGAAGTCGCCGTTGAACAACGGCTCCCCCGCCACCTCGCAGTCGCCGAACGCGAGCGCGCCGAGGATGTACTTGGGCGCCCACGCGGGCGCCGCGGCGCCGGCGACGACACCCGTCGCGACGGCGCACGCGACAGCGGCGTGGGCCAGAGTCTTGCGGAGCATGCCGGACAGTGTGCGCCGGAACGCGCTGTGGCGCAGCACTTTCAGCGAGTCACGAGCGCAAACCGGGGCGAACGGCGCAAGCCGGGCGGGCGTTTCGGGCGTTCCCGGGACGCGCCACGCGCGGCGTTCCTATCGTGGACGCGGTGAGCCAGACCGAGGTCCCCGCGGTCGACGTGCCCGCGCCGCGCGCACGCCGTTCGGTGATCCGTACCCCGGACCAGCGGCTCCGCGTCTTCATCTCCTCCACCCTCGGCGAGCTCGCGACCGAACGCGCCGCCGTACGCCGCGCCGTCACCAAGCTGCGGCTCGCGCCGGTGATGTTCGAGGCCGGGGCGAGACCCCACCCGCCGCGCGAGCTGTACCGCGCGTACCTCGACCAGTCGCACGTCTTCGTCGGCGTCTACTGGCAGCGGTACGGCTGGGTCGCGCCCGAGGAGGCGATCAGCGGCCTGGAGGACGAGTACCGCCTCTCCGGCGACCGCCCGAAGCTCATGTACGTCAAGGCCCCGGCCCCCGACAGGGAGCCGCGGCTGGCGGAGCTGCTCGAGCAGATCAAGAGCGACGATCGCGTCTCCTACCGCTCCTTCACGACGGCGGAGGAGCTGGAGGAGCTGGTCGCCGACGACCTCGCCGCACTGCTCACCGAGGTCTTCGAGGTCAGCCGCGCGACGGACGCGGAGCCGGCGCACGACACCGTGCGCGTCGAGCCGACGGCACTGCCCGTCGCGCCGACGCCGCTGGTCGGCCGCGAACGCGACGTCGACCGGGTCCGCGCGCTGCTCGCCCGCGACGACGTCCGCGTCGTCACGGTCAGCGGGCCCGGCGGCATCGGCAAGAGCCGCGTCGCGCTGGAGGTCGCCGAACGCGAGGTGGCCGAGGGACGTACGGTCGTCTGGGCCGGCCTCTCGGACCTCTCCGACGCGACGCTGGCACCGGTCGCCGTGCTGCAGTCGCTCGGCATCCGCGAGCAGCCGGGCCGCCCCGCGGAGGAGACGATCGCGGCGGCGATCGGGGACCGGCACCTGCTCGTGGTGCTCGACGGCGGCGAACGCCTGCTCGGTGCGGCCGCCGCCCTGACGACGCTGCTTCGCCTGTGCCGCAACGTCCGCGTCCTCGTCACGAGCCGCGCGGTGCTCGACGTCCGGGCCGAGCACGAGTACCCGCTGGCGCCGCTCGACGTGCCCGCGGAGCGCGCGACGCTCGCGGTGCTGGAGCAGACGGGGGCGGGGCGGCTGTTCCTCGAGGTCGCGCGGTCGACGGTGCCGCACTGGGAGCCGAGCGAGGACGACGCGCCGGCGCTGGTCGACATCTGCCGCGCGCTGGACGGCGTACCGCTGGCCATCGAGCTGGCCGCCGCGCGCATCCGGATCTTCTCGCCGACGGCGCTGCGCGACCGGCTCGCCAACCGCCTCGCCGTCCTCACCGGCGGCGCCCGCGACCTCCCCGAACGCCACCAGACCCTGCGCGCGACCCTGGACTGGGACCACGAGCTGCTGACGCCGGACGAGCAGACGGTGTTCCGTCGCCTCGGGGTCTGCGCGGGCGGCTTCACGCTGGAGCTCGCCGAGGCGCTGGCCGAGGGTCTGACCGGCGACCCCCTGGACATCGTCGCCTCGCTCGTCGGTAAGAGCCTCGTCCGCCACGACACCGGCGGCGAGCCGCGCTTCGCGATGCTGGGGGTGGTCCGCGAGTACGCCCTCGGCCACCTCGCGGCGTCCGGCGAGGAGGCGGCCGTACGGCAGGCGCACGCGGCGTACCTCGTGCGGTTCCTGGAGTCGGCGGACCCGTACGGACCCGAGCAGGTCCGCTGGGTCGACGCGCTGGAGGCCGAGCGCCGCAACGTCCTCGAGGCGTTGCAGCACGCCAGGGACGATGCGGTCGCGCTGCGTCTCGCGGCCGGCCTCGCGCCGCTGTGGGAGATGCACGGGCACCTCGCGGAGGGGGCGTTCTGGCTGAACGACGCCCTCGTCCGCACCCGCGGCGAGGTCAGCGTCCAGCGCTCGCAGGCGCTGACGGGCGCGGCGCACCTGGCGCGGGCGCGGCTCGACTTCGAGACGGCGCGCGAACTGCTCGCGGAGTCGCTGCGCATCGACGAGGAGCTGGGCGACCTCTGCCGCCGCGCGCGCTGCCTCAAGGACCTCGGCATCGTCGCGGGCGAGTCGGACGACCACGACACGGCGCGCGAGTACTTCCGGCAGGCGATCGTGTCGTTCCGTTCCATCGGCGACCGGGTCGGCGAGGCCCAGTCGCTCAACAACCTCGCGCTCTCCACGGAGTCGGCGGGCGACGTGCGCGGCAGCCTGCCGATGTACGCCGAGGCGCTGGCCGTGCTGCGCGAGCTCGGCGACTCGCTGTCGGTGGCGCGCACGCTGAACAACGTCGGCGGCGCGCTCGCGCAGGTCGGCGCGACCGACCTCGCGCGCGACGCGATGCTGCGCGCGCTGGCGCGCTACGCCCGCCTCGGCAGCCGCTGGGACATCACCGACTCGCTCGAGCACATCGCCCCGACGACCGGGGACCCCGCGCTGGGGGCACGGCTGCTCGGCGCGGCCGAGGCGCTGCGCGAGCAGCTCGGCGCGCCGGCGGCGCCGTACCTGCAGGAGGCCCGCGCCGCCAACGCCGCCGCCGTCCGCGCGGCGCTGGGCCCGCGCGCCGACACCGAGTGGCAGACGGGCCGCGGGATGGGCGCCGACGAGGCGGTCGCCGCGGCGCTCGCGATCGCCGACCCCCCGCTGCTCGACCTCGACGACGCGACCGTGGACGCCGCGCTCGAACGCCGCATCGCCGCCGAGGTCTCGTGAGCAGGCTCCGCGTCTTCGTGTCCTCGGCTCTCGGCGAGCTGGCCGAGGAACGCGCCGCCGTCCGCCGCGCCGTCGACAAGCTGCGGCTCGTGCCGGTGGACCACAGGACGTTCCTGGACGAGGCGCACGTGTTCGTCGGCGTGTACTGGCAGGCGTACGACGAGACGCACGAGGAGTACCGCCTCTCCGGCGACCGCCCGACGCTCATCTACGTCAAGGCGCCGGCCCCGGACCGCGACCCGCGGCTCACCGTCCTGCTCAAGGAGATCCAGACCGACGACCGGGTGTCGTACCGGCCGTTCACGACGCCCGAGGAGCTGGAGGAGCTGGTCGCGGACGACCTCGCGGTGATGCTCACGGAGGGGTTCGAGAACGCCCTCGCCGCGCCGCCCGCCGAGGAGGAGACACGGCCGCGCGCACCCGGCCTCCCCGAGCCGTACACCGCGCTGGTCGGCCGCGAGCCCGAGGTCGCCGAGGTGCTGGACCTGCTGTGCCGCAACGGAGTCCGCCTCGTCACGCTCACCGGCCCCGGGGGCGTCGGCAAGAGCCGGGTCGCCATCGAGGCGGCGCACAGGGCGGGCGGGAGTTTCCCCGACGGGGTGACGTTCGTCAGTCTCGGCGGGGTCCGCGACTCCGGCCTCGTCGTCGGCGCGATCGCCAACGCGCTGCGGGTCAGGGAGGCACCGGACCGCACGCCGCTGGAGGCTGTCATCGACCGGCTCCGCGAACGCCGCGAGCTGCTCGTCCTCGACAACTGCGAGCACGTCCTCGCGGCAGGCCCGCGCGTCTCGGAGCTGCTCGCCGCCTGCCCTGGGCTGCGCGTGCTCGCGACGAGCCGTTCGGTGCTGCGGCTGCGCGGCGAGCACGACGTCGAGGTCCACCCGCTGCCGGTGGACGAGGCCGTACGCCTGTTCGTCGACCGCGCCGAGCAGGTCAACCCGAACGTCGTCCTCACCGCCGAGGCGCGCGAGGCCGTGGCCGAGGTCTGCCGCCGCCTCGACGTCCTGCCGCTCGCCATCGAGCTCGCGGCCGCGCGGACCCGCATGCTCACCCCTGCCGCGCTGCTGTCGCGGCTGACGTCGCGGCTCGCGCTGCTGACCGGCGGCCCGCGCGACCTGCCCGAGCGCCAGCAGACCCTGCGCGCGGCGCTCGACTGGGACTACGACCTGCTCGACGGCGAGGAGCGCGCGCTGTTCCGGCGGCTCGCGACGTGCGACGGCGGGTGCACGTTCGAGGCGGCGGAGGCGCTCGCCGCGGCGGGCGGCGGCCTCTCCATCGACGTGTACGACGGCGTCGAGTCGCTGGTCTCGAAGAGCCTGCTGCACCGCGACCACACGGCCAGCGAGCTGCGGTTCGTCATGCTGCAGACCGTCCGCGAGTACGCCCTCGAACGCCTCGCCGAGAGCGGCGAGCAAGCCCTCGCGGAGCAGGCGCACGCGGAGCACTTCGCGGGCCTCGTCCGCGGCTGCGCGACGTCGCTCGTGGGCTCGCAGAGCCGCCGCGCGATGGTGCGCATCGACGCCGACCGCGCCAACGTCCGCGCCGCGCTCGCCCACGCCGGCGCCGTCGGCGACGCCGTCATGGAGGTCGAGCTCTGCGCGCAGCTGACGCCGTACTGGCTGGCGCGGGCGGCGTTCGCGGAGGCGCGGCAGGCGGTGGAGAGCGCGCTCGCGCACTCCGAGGGACAGCCGATCCCCGACCGCGTACGGGTCCTCATCGCGGCCGCCGTGCTGGCCCGCATCCGTGCCGACTTCGACGCCGCGAAGGCGTACGTCGCCGAGGCCGAGACCGAGGCCCAGGCGGGCGGCGACCCGGCGGGTCTCGCGCGCGCGTGCCGCGAGCGGGGCGCCATCGCGTACGACGAGGGCGACGTGGACGGCGCGGTCAGGGCCACGCAGCGTTCGCACGACTACGCCGTCGAGGCCGGCGACGACGACCTCACCGCGCGGGCGCTGAACAACCTCGCCGTCTTCGCGTACGTCCAGCACCGCTACGACGACGCGCGCGAGCTGTACGCCGCGACGCTGCGGCCGTTCGCGCGCACCGGCGACCAGCTCGGCATCGCCCGGGCGCTCATGAACCTCGGCCGCCTGCACCTGTCCACCGGCGACCTCGCGCGCGCCACCGTGCTGTCGCACCGCGCTCTGGCGATGTGGTTCGCGCTGGGGGACGAGTGGGACGCGACCGACTCGCTCGACGACGTGGCGATGGTCGCGCTGGAGTCGGGCGACCCCTCGAAGGCCGCCGCCGTGTACGCCGCGTCCGAGGCGATGCGCGACCGGCTCGGCGCCCGGCTGCCGTTGTCGGAGCTGCCGGAGTACGAGCGCCGCGCGGCCGCGATCGCGGCGGCGTTGCCGCGGGAGGACTACGAGGCGGCGCGGGCGCGCGGGGCGGCGCTGGACTTCGCGGGCGTCGTCGCGCTCGCGCTCGGCGACGTACCGCCGAACACCGTCCTCGACCTGACCGACGTCGAGGAGCTGGTGGCGGCTGGCGCGGGTCCCGCCGGCCCGACTTCGTGATCTTGGCTGCGTCTGTGCTGCCCGGGCAGCAGAAACGTTGCCAAGATCACGAAAATTGCCTTCCCACCGAAGCGCCGGGGTGGCAGGGCTTCGCGAGACGCGACGCGCGGTCACCCGCAGTGCCCGCCTCCACCGTCCTGTCGCAACCGGGAGCCCTTTCCATCCTGGCGTGGGGTAGCCCGATCGACCGACGCTCCGAGCGGTGAGTTCGGACCGCCAAAGTCACCCCTCGAGCACGAACGATCGTCCATAACCACCGGTAACCCCCGCGCAGGACCGGGTTGCGGTCCGTGCGCCGAAACGACGTAAAACGCACCCCGATCGGGGCGAGTCCGCCCAGGCAAGCGCGAGGGTCACGCTCCGTGCACGCGACCCCGTTCGCCAAGCGGTCTAACGGCAGCGCGACGGCCTGAGGTCGGGGTTGAGCGCGACCGGCGGACGCCGCATCCGCGAGGCCCGCTCGTAGACGTACGCGTAGCCGAGCAGTTTGCCGTCGAAGCCCTTGTGCCCGGTGAACGTCAGCCCCGCGGGGACGGTGTCGTTGACGTACCCCATCGGCACGGTGACGCTCGGGTAGCCGGCCGCCGCGCCGACGTTGGCGTTGGCGGCGCCGACGTCGACGATCGCGTCGAGCTCGTCCTGGAACAGCGCCGCGTCGATGACGGCGGCGGCCTGCGCGCGGATCGGCGTGGCGACGGCGGTGGCGAGGACGGCGTTGCCCGGGGTGGCGTCCGATGCCTCGAGGAGCCGCTGGCCGTACTTCACCTTGCCGGGGTGCTTCTTGTTGTACGCCACGATGTCCGACAGCGTCTTCACGCCGGTCTTGGGCCGCGCCTCGGTGGCGAGGTAGCGGTTGAGCGACTCCTTGAACTCGTTCGGGATCGCGCCGAGCTCGGTGATCGACGCGAGGCCCGCGGTGCCGACGACGTCGGTCTCGACCAGCGTGGCGCCGAGAGCGGTGAGCTTCTTCAGCGCCGCCTCGAAGAGCTGCCCGCGCGCGCCGGAGGGGCGGTTGCCGGCGCTCGGGACGCCGAGGCGTACGCCGCGCAGGTCGTGCGGCCGGTCGAGGGAGTTCATGTACGAGCCCCCGGTCATGCCGTCCATCACCACCGCGGCGTCGGTGACGCTGCGCACCATCGGGCCCGGCACGTCGAAGCTCGGCGCCAGCGGGATGATCCCCGCGGTGCTCGCCGCGCCGAGGGTGGGCTTGAGGCCGACGACGCTGTTGGCCTCGCTCGGGCTGAGGATGCTGCCCGAGGTCTCGCTGCCGATCGTCGCCGCCGCGAACGTCATCGCCGCCGCGACGCCCGACCCCGACGACGACCCGCTCGGGTCGCCCTCGGTGTACGGGTTGACGACCTGGCCGCCGAGCGAGGAGTAGCCGTTCGGCATCGAGAGGTCGACCCAGTTGGCGAACTCCGACAGGTTGGTCTTGCCGAGCACGATCGCGCCGGCCTTGCGGAGCTTGGCGACGATAGCGGCGTCCTTCTTCGGCGCGCTGCCGGCCAGCGCGATCGAGCCGGCGGTCGTCGGCAGCTCGCTGGTGCCGACGTTGTCCTTGAGCAGGATCGGGATGCCGTGCAGCCAGCCGCGTGCCCTGCCGCGGCGGCGTTCCTTGTCCAGCGCGGCGGCCTGGCGGCGCGCGTCGGGGTTGAGGGAACGGATGCTGTTGAGCTTGCCGGGACCCTGGTCGTACGCCTTGATGCGCGCGAGGTACGCCTCGACGAGGTCGACGCTCGTGATGCGCCCGTAGTACATCGCCACGCCGAGGTCCTTGATCGTGGCGCGGTCGAGGTCGATGCCGCGCACGACCGTCGTGCAGCCGGCGGGCGGCTTCGGCTTCGCGGTCGCGGCGCCCGGCAGCGCGGGCAGCGCGAGGACCAGCGCGAGGACGAGCGGACGCAGACGCATGACACGCATTTCGCCGTACGCGCCGGGTAACCCTGCGGCGAACACTCACCCTCCCGGCAACCTTTCCCGCGCGCCGATGCGTGTTCACCGGCGAGAGGGGGCCCGGATGCCCGTACGAGACGAGGACGCGTTCCGCGACTTCGTCGTGGGCAGGTCCCCGAGCTACCTGCGGACGGCGTACCTCCTCACCGGCGACTGGGGCCACGCGGAGGACCTGCTGCAGACGTCGCTGGCGAAGGTGTACCGGCAGTGGGCGCGGCTCGCGGACCGCGAGAACCTCGACGCGTACGTGCGCCGGGTCATGGTCAACACGCAGACCAGCCGGTGGCGCCGCGCGTGGAGGGCCGAGCGGCCGACGGCCTCCGTACCGGACTCGGCGGCGCCGGACGCCGTCGGGGCGAGTGACGACCGCGACCGCCTGCGCCGCGCGCTGCTGACGCTGCCCGCCCGCCAGCGCGCCGTCGTCGTACTGCGGCACTACGAGGACATGAGCGAGGCCGACGTCGCGACGACGCTCGGCTGCTCCGTGGGCACCGTGAAGAGCCAGTGCGCGCGCGGCCTCGCGAGGCTGCGCGAGGCGCTGGAGGAGAACGCGTTGCGAGAGGTCAGGTCATGAGCGCGTACGACGACGAGCGGGTCATCACGCTCCTGCGCGACACGGTGCCCGAGGTGCCCGACGTGCCGCACCGGCTGGACATGATCAAGCACCGGGCCGGCCGCCAGCGCGCGCGGCTCTGGGTACAGGCCGTCGGGGCGGTCACGGGCGTCCTCCTCGTCGTCGGCGTGGCGGCGGCCGTGGGCCGGCGGGACGACGGCCCCGTCGAGCCGGTGAGCAGGCCGATCGACAGGGTCGCCGACGCCCTCGCCGACGCCGAGTCGCTGCGCTGGAAGCTGTCCCTGACGGCCGCGGAGGAGATCACGGCGGAGGAGACCGCGTCCCTGGGGTCGTTCATCCCGTGGTTCACCGGCGCCGCGACGAAGGACGGCGACGCGAGCATGGTGAGCGCGCCGGGGAACAACCCCGAGGACAAGATCGTCGTCGACGGCGTCGTGTACTCGAGGTCGCACGCGGTCGGCCTGCCGCCGGGCGAGTGGTGGATCCGCGGGGAGCGGGAGAGCGCTCCGCCGGACGTCGCCGACGCGATCCGCTGGCTGCGGATCGCCGAGGCGTTCGCCGAGGAGGTGCGCTACGTCGGCCAGACGACGGTCCGTGGCGTACGCGCGGCGGAGTACCACGTCACGACCTCGGTGATCCAGGACTTCGGCACGCGGCTCGAGGTGACGTTCGCCATGGACGCGAAGGACCGGCCACTGCGCGTCGCGTCGACGTTCGTCTTCGCCGACCTGGCGCAGCGCATCGGGATGGGGTTCACCGAGGACGACAGGAAGCACTCCGGCTTCGACGCCACGCTCGAGCTGCTGCTCTACGACTACGGCGACGACGTCGGCATCGAGGCGCCCCCGGAGGACCGGACCATGACCAGCCTGGAGTCGTACGAGTACCAGCGGCGGTGGTACGAGGAGCAGGAGGGCACCGTCGACCCGGCGCCCTGACGTACGGGCGCCGCGCCGCCGGCCGTGGCGGAGGATGCGAGATTCGAACTCGCGAGGGGTTGCCCCCAACACGCTTTCCAAGCGTGCGCCCTAGGCCAACTAGGCGAATCCTCCGCCGGGAAGGATAGCCGCGCCCCGGCGCTTCCTCACCCCGGCCGTCTCCAAACTGTCGGATACCCGACAGACACGGGCCGCGCGGAGCGGGACAGTACGCCCCATGTGGGGTGACGCACCGCACCAGCCGGCCTCGCCGGAGAGCACGGAGGACGGCTCCGCGCCGCGTGGGCTCTCGGCCCGGGCGCGCGAGCTGGCTCGCGGTGCGGTACGTCACTTCACCGGACGTCCGCTCGTGGTGCTCCCGCGACGGGACGACTCCCCGTTCGGGGACGCCGCCTGACCCGTGCGGCGTGGCCGGTCGCGTGCCGTTACGGGGGCCGGCACGCGGCCGGCCACTGTCCGTCCCGCGCCGACTAGACTCGGTGGCAGCCCCCCGCGCGGCGCTCATCCTGTGAACTCCCCCAGGGCCGGAAGGCAGCAAGGGTAAGCGGGCTCTGGCGGGTGCGCGGGGGGTCTCCCGCTTTCCGACCCCTGGGACGCCCGTTGACTCTCGCTCTGTATCGGCGCTACCGCCCGGCGACGTTCGCCGAGGTCGTCGGCCAGGAGCACGTCACCGAGGCGCTGCAGCAGGCGCTGCGCTCCGGGCGGGTCCACCACGCGTACCTGTTCTCCGGCCCGCGCGGCTGCGGCAAGACGTCCTCGGCGCGCATCCTCGCGCGCTCGCTGAACTGCGAGAACGGCCCCACCCCCGAGCCGTGCGGCACCTGCGACCAGTGCGTCGCGATCACCGCCGGTACGTCCCTCGACGTCGTGGAGATCGACGCCGCGTCGCACGGCGGCGTGGACGACGCGCGCGACCTGCGCGAGCGGGCGTTCTTCTCGCCGGTCTCGGCGCGCTTCAAGGTCTACATCGTGGACGAGGCGCACATGGTGTCCTCGGCGGGCTTCAACGCCCTGCTCAAGGTGGTCGAGGAGCCGCCGGAGTTCCTCAAGTTCGTGTTCGCGACGACGGAGCCGCAGGCGGTCATCGGCACCATCAAGTCGCGGACGCACCACTACCCGTTCCGCCTGGTGCCCGCGCGCAAGATGTCCGCGCACCTGGAGTCGATCTGCACGTCCGAGGGCATCGAGATCGACCGCCGGGCGATCCCGCTCGTCGTCCGCGCCGGCGGCGGCTCCGTCCGCGACGCGCTGTCCGTCCTCGACCAGCTCATCGCCGGTGCCGGGCCGGACGGCGTGACGTACCCGCTCGCGGCGGCGCTGCTCGGCGTGACCGACGCGGCGTTGCTCGACGAGGTCGTGGACGCGTTCGCGGCGCGCGACGGGGCGGCGGTGTTCGGGACCGTCAACCGCGTGGTCGAGGCCGGGCACGACCCGCGCCGCTTCGCGAGCGACCTGCTCGACCGGCTGCGCGACCTCATCGTGCTGCAGCGCGCGCCCGACGCCGCCGAACGCGAGCTCGTGGACGTACCCCCCGACGAGCTGCCCCGTCTCCAGCAGCAGGCCACGCGCTTCGGCCCGGCCGAGCTGTCGCGGGCGGCCGACCTCGTCTACGCGGGCCTCACCGAGATGCGGGGCACCACGAGCCCCAAGCTCGTGCTGGAGCTGATCTGCGCGCGGGTCCTGCTGCCCGGCTCGGCCGCCGACGAGCAGGCCACGCTCGCGCGCCTCGACCGGCTCGAACGCCGCCTCTCCATCGCCGGCGACGCCCCTCCCGCCCCGGCGCCGGTCGCGGCCCCCCCGCAGGCCGCTCCCGCGGCGCCGCCCGCCGAGGCCGCGGCACCCGTGGTGGAGCCGGATCCGGAGCCCGTACCGCCGCCGATGACCGAGGCACCGCCGAGCCCGCCGCCGGTGGCGTCGGGAGACCTCGACGCGGCCGCCGTACGCCGCGTCTGGGACGCCGTCCTCGACGCCGTGGCGCAGCGCAAGCGCACCACCCGCGCGCTGCTCGACACCGCGCAGGTGACGGCGCTGAACGGCCGCGAGCTGACGCTGACGTTCCAGCACTCGCCGCTGGCGAGGCAGTTCGACAAGCCGCCCAACCACGACGTCGTCCACGACGCGCTGGCCGAGGTGCTCGGGGTCGACTGGGTGGTGCGCGTCGACTTCGGCGACGGCACCGCCGCTCCGGCCGCCGCCCCTGAGCGCCCGGCTCCCCCGCCGGCGCCGCCGGAGGAGGAGTTCGACCCGCGCGAGGCGGCCGACGACGAGGCCGCGCCCGCCGTACGCAGCGGGGAGGACCCGGCGATGGCCCTGCTCAAGTCGGGCCTGGGCGCCCAGGTCATCTCGTCGGTGGACGACTAGTCCTCCGGGTAGCCCACCGCCACGGAGTACGTCACGAACGGGTCCTCCGCGTAGACGTCGAAGCTCGCTCCCGGACGTTCGAACTCGTCCAGCGGGCCCGCGTGCACCCGGCCGTCGCACGGCACCTTTCCTGAGATGACAGTGTGGGTGAGCACGGTGACCTCCTTGGCGGGGCCGCGGCACACCGCGAACACGCGGTACGGCCCCGTGACGCCGCGCTCCGCGAACGCCTCGTGGAACTCGCCGCGGTTCGTGCCGACCTGCCTGGTGTAGACGGGGCCGGCGCGGTAGCCGTCCGGCACCCGCGCGGGGGTGACCGGCGGCTCGGCGTAGGGCACCGCGTCGACCGGATCCACACTCGGCAGGCCGGGGCGGCCGGAGGCGACGATCCCGGACTCCCCATCCAGGACCCGGACGTCGAGGTACGACTCGCGCCAGCCGATGCGGGTCTCGAACACGCCCTCGCCGTCCGTGACGTCGATGCCGTCGCCCCGCAGGCGCCGGCTCTCCGGCGGGCCGAGCACGAACAGCCTCGACCCCCCGTCGGCAGGGAAGTACCAGCCGATCGGCTGCGCCTTCGCGGCGGGGGCGAGGCGACCGCCTTCGACCAGCTCCGAACCCTTCTGACCGAGGTCGTGGTACATGAGGTTGACCTCGCGGCACGCGGTCGCGCCGCAGCGCGCCACGACCGCGACCTCGAAGTCACCGACCCTGCCCGCGTAGAGCAGGCGTACCGCTCCCGGATCCTTCGACCTGCTCTCGTAGTCCACGGCGTACTGCCCGAACTCCCTGCTGCCCTCGCCGTACCGCGTGGGCCACTCCAGCAGTGCCGTGGCGAGCGGCTCCTGGGCGACGACGTGCTCCGTCACCTGCTCGGGTCCGCGGGTCACGACGGCCACGAGCGGCAGCGCGACGGCGAACGCCGTGGCGACGGCGAAGCCCGTACGCCGGCGTCGCTGCGTGCGCAGGCGCCGTACGCTGACCGCCGCGCGGTCCGCGGGGGCGGGGGGCGGCGACGCGGTCAGCGCGTGCAGTCCGGCCCTGAGGTCGTTCTCGTCCAGCGTCATCCCGTTCACCGTCCCTCGGTCCAGCCCGCGAGCGCCGCGTCGCCGCGGAGCTTGGCGAGCGCCTTCGCCGTCTGGCTCTTCACCGTGCCGACCGAGATGCCGAGCGCCTCGGCGACGGCGGTCTCCGTCATGTCCTCGTGGAACCGCAGCACGATCACCGCGCGCATCCGCCGCGGCAGCCGGCCGAGCGCCCGGTGGAGCGCGGCGCGCGCGTCCACGTCGGCCCACCGGTCCACGACCGCGCCCTCGGGCAGTACGCCGTGCGGCACCTCGCCGCGCCAGCGGCGCCGCCACCAGGTGGCGTACGTGTTGAGCAGCGTCCTGCGGACGTACCCCTCGGGGTCCTCCGCCTCGATGCGCTCCCACTTCGGGTAGCACTTCGCCAGCGCCGTCTGCAGCAGGTCCTCGGCGAGCGACCAGTCGCCGGTCAGCAGGTACGCGGTCTGGTGCAGTGCCGTGCCTCGCGCGCGGACGAACTCGGTGAAGTCCGTGCGCTCCAGAACGTCCATTCCGGGCCCAACCCCCTCTTGTCGGACCCTAGGACACGGTGACGTCCGGAAACGGTTGCCCGGGTACGCTCGGACGAACGCGACGAACGGAGAACCCGATGCGACCCGGCGGCCCGCCGAACATGCAGCAGCTCATGAAGCAGGCGCAGAAGATGCAGCAGCAGATGCTGGCCGCGCAGGAGGAGCTCGGCAACGCCCAGGTCGAGGGCCAGGCCGGCAACGGCATGGTCAAGGCGACGGTGAGCGGCGCCGGCGACCTGCTCGCGCTGACGATCGACCCGAGCATCGTCGACCCGGAGGACGTCGAGACGCTGACCGACCTCGTCGTCGCCGCCGTCCGCGACGCCAGCCGCGCGGCGCAGGAGCTGGCCGCGGAGAAGATGGGCCCGCTCGCGGGCGGCCTCGGCGGCGGCCTCGGCCTGCCCGGGATGTAGCTACGGCACGGCGACGGCCTCCGTCGCGACGTACACCGCGTACGGGTCGTCCGAGCTGAGCGTGTACTCGTACGTCCCGCCGAGCGGCAGGGCCGGTGGCGCGACCATGCGCGTGATGCCGTCGCACCGCACCTGGGTCTCCACCCCGTTGACGACGACCCGCATCGGGGCGATCGCGGCACAGCGCAGAAAGAGCGCGCGCTCGCGGCGCGACGCGTTGAGGTGCGCGTTCGTCTCCGGGGTCGTCCCGATCTGGTTCCATTGCGTCGCGACGGCGTCGTAGCCAGGGGGGATGGCGACGGTGTCGATGCGCTCGGCGCTGCCGACGCTGTCCTCGTCACCGACCAGGCCGGTGTGGCGGACCCTGCCGCCCTCGTCCCGCACGGTGATCGTCGCGTGCTCGGCCAGGTAGCCGACGTCCCCGGCGAACGCCCCGTCCAGCGGTGCGAGACGACCCGCCGCGCCGCCCCGGCCCGCACGCGCAGGCGAGTCGTACGACACCTCCGCCGCGTCGGGCGCGGGCAGCACGAACAGCACCGTCCTCGGTCCGGCCCGGTACGTCGCGTCGGTGACGAGGTACTCCGACAGCGGCGGCGCCGGCGTGCCGGGCGCGATGTCCCACGACGTCGTCTGCCACGCGTTCTCGCCCGGCTCCCTGAGCAGGTCCTCGTCGCCGTACTGCAGCACGGTCCTGCCGCACGTGTCTTCCGCGCAGACGGCGAACGCCATGACGACGTAGCCCGTCGCCGGCACACGGCCCGACCAGAGCCAGTGCACGCGCTCGCCGGGGGCGAGGCCCGCGGAGTTCGCCCAGTCGGCGACCGCCGGCTCCTCCAGGTCGGCCAGCGCAGGGTCGCGACGGTCCGGCCACGACGCCGGCGACGCGTAGTCCACGGACGGCGCGGGCCGCAGAGCCACGGCGCCCACGACGAACGCAGGTACGAGCACCGCCACCGCCGCCACGGCCGCGCGGCGGCGCTGGATCCCTGCGGCGCGGCGTACCGCCGAGTCCGCGCGCGACGCCGGCGCAGGCGGGGTCGCCGCGCTGACCGCGAGCAGCCGCTCGCGCAGGTCCTGCTCGTCGTGGATGGTCACTCCGCCTCCGTCACCGCGTGCGCGTAGCCGGTCAGCCCGGCGTCGGCGCGCAGCTTCGCCAGGCCCTTCGCGGCCTGGCTCTTCACGGTGCCGACCGAGACGCCGAGCGCCTCCGCGACGGCCACCTCGGTCATGTCCTCGTGGAACCTCAGCACCACCACCGCGCGCATCCGCCGCGGCAGCCGGGCCAGCGCACTGCGCAGCGCGTCGCGCGCGTCCACGTCGGCCCAGCCGTCCGGCTTCGGCGTGTCGGGCAGCGCCTCCGTCGGCACCTCGCCACGCCAGCGGCGGCGCCACCACGAGGCGTACGTCGTCACGAGGACCCGGCGGACGTACGCCTCCGGGTTCTCGACGGCGACGCGGTCCCAGCGCAGGTACGACTTCGCCAGCGCCGTCTGCAGCAGGTCCTCGGCGAGCGCCCAGTCGCCGGTGAGCATGAACGCCGTGCGGTGCAGCGCCGTGCCGCGCGCACGGACGAACTCCGTGAACGCCTCCCGCGCCGCCTCGCCCACCCCGCCGCCTCTCGTTCGCCGTCGCCGAGCGTACGACCGGATGGGAGCCCCGAATGGTTGCCCCGGGTCCGCGCGGCGACCGGCGGAGGGCGGCGTTCCGCGAGAGACTGACGGGGTGTACGAAGGCCCGGTCCAGGACCTCATCGACGAGCTCGGCCGCCTCCCCGGGGTCGGGCCGAAGGGCGCGCAGCGGATCGCGTTCCACCTGCTCGCCGCCGACCCCGCGGACGTGAAGCGGCTGGCCCACGCGCTGACCGAGGTCAAGGACAAGGTGAAGTTCTGCCGGGTCTGCGGCAACGTCGCCGAGGCCGAGGAGTGCCGCATCTGCCGCGACACCCGCCGCGACCTCACGGTGATCTGCGTCGTCGAGGAGCCGAAGGACGTCGTCGCCATCGAGAAGACGCGGGAGTTCAAGGGCCGCTACCACGTGCTCGGCGGCGCGATCAGCCCCATCGAGGGCGTCGGCCCCGACGACCTGCGCATCCGCGAGCTCATGCTGCGCCTCGCCGACGGCTCCGTGACCGAGCTGATCCTCGCCACCGACCCGAACCTCGAAGGCGAGGCCACGGCCACCTACCTGGCGCGGCTCGTGAAGCCGATGGGCATGCGCGTGACGCGGCTCGCGAGCGGGCTGCCGGTGGGCGGGGACCTGGAGTACGCCGACGAGGTCACCCTCGGCAGGGCGTTCGAGGGCCGCAGGCTCCTCGACGTGTAGCCCCCGCCCCCCGCTCGTTCTCTGCAGCCCGCACGCCGGTCTCGCGCGTGGTGATCTTCAAAGAACGGGTAGCAGGGGCGCGTCTACTTCTTCTTCGACGGGGTCGGGGTCGGCGTGAGCTCGGGCAGCTTCTGGACCTTCGCCGGCGGCTTGAACGCCGCGGCCGGCGGCGGGCCGAGCAGCTTCACCAGCGTCATCGTCCCCGACTTCACGTTGATGGACGTCGCGACGCCCTGCTCGGCGAAGCAGTACGTGCCGTTCTCGAACCCCGACGGCTGCTGCGGGTCCGGCGTCTCGATGGTGCGCGTCACCTCGAAGCACTCGCCCACGGGGATCGGGAGCAGGGACGGCGTGGGCGACACCGGCTTCTTCGACGGCGTCTTCGTCGGAGTCGGCGTCGGCGTGGCCGACACCGGTGTCGCGGTCGGGACGGGGTCGACGCGGCGGACGATGTAGCCGTTGGGGTTGGCGGCGAGGTCCTCGACGGCGTCGCGGAACAGCCGCTGCACGCCCGGGTCGAACAGCGCCGGCACCTCCTCGCCGGGCCGCGCCACGAGGAAGCAGGTCTTCTTCGACGCCTTCGAGGAGCACGACACGATGCCGCTCTTCAGCGCGAAGAACGACGCGCCGTCCTTGGACACGATGTCGATGCGGTACTGCGGCGGCGACTGCCGGATCCGGATGACGCCGGCGGTGTTGGAGGGGAGCTGGAGGAAGCGGTACTGCGCGTCGTACGCGCCGTTCGCCGTCGCCTGCGCGAGCACCGCCAGGCGGGCCCGCGCCTCCTTCAGCGGCGCGTCGGGGTCGTACGGCGGCTTCTTGTCCTCGGTGCACGCGGGAAGCGCGACGAGGAGCAACGCGAGCAGCAGCGGCCGGGTACGCACGCGCCGATCGTAGACTGGCCCGAATGGCTCTCATCGTGCAGAAGTACGGCGGGTCGTCGGTCGCCGACGCCGAGCGGATCAAGCGCGTCGCCGAACGCATCGTCACCGCCAAGCGCGCCGGCGACGACGTCGTCGTCGTGGTCTCCGCCATGGGCGACACGACCGACGAGCTGATCGCTCTCGCGCAGCAGGTGTCGCCGCTGCCGCCGGGCCGCGAGATGGACATGCTGCTCACCAGCGGCGAGCGCATCTCGATGGCGCTGCTCGCCATGGCGATCGCCAACCTGGGGCACACCGCGAAGTCGTTCACCGGCTCGCAGGCCGGCATCATCACCGACTCGACGCACGGCAAGGCGCGCATCATCGACGTCACGCCGGGACGCATCCGTACGGCGCTCGACGACGACCACATCGTCATCGTCGCGGGGTTCCAGGGCGTCAGCGTCGACTCGAAGGACATCACGACGCTCGGCCGCGGCGGCTCCGACACGACCGCCGTCGCGCTCGCCGCGGCGCTCGGCGCCGACGTCTGCGAGATCTACACCGACGTCGAGGGCGTCTACACGGCCGACCCTCGTCTCGTCCCCCACGCGCGCAAGCTGGACCGGATCTCGTACGAGGACATGCTCGAGATGGCGGCGTCCGGCGCGGGCGTCCTCATGCTGCGCTGCGTCGAGTACGGCCGCAGGCAGAACATCCCCATCCACGTGCGCTCGTCGTTCTCGCAGAACGCCGGCACGTGGGTCGTCGAAGGTGGGCAGATGGAGCAGGCGATCATCTCGGGCGTCGCGCACGACCGCAGCGAGGCCAAGGTCACCGTCGTCGGCGTGCCCGACAAGCCGGGTGAAGCGGCGGCGATCTTCCGCGCGCTGGCCGACGCCGAGGTCAACATCGACATGATCGTGCAGAACATCAGCGCGGCGACGACGGGGCGTACGGACATCTCGTTCACGCTGCCGAAGACCGACCTCGTGACGGCGATGAACGCGCTGACGAAGGTGCAGGGCGCGGTCGGATTCGACGCGCTCATCTCCGACGACCACATCGGCAAGGTGTCGCTCGTCGGGGCCGGCATGAAGTCGCACCCCGGCGTGTCGGCGACGTTCTTCGGCGCGCTGGCCGACGCGGGCGTCAACGTCGAGATCATCTCGACCTCGGAGATCCGCATCTCCGTCGTCTGCCGCGACACCGACGTGCCCGCGGCCGTGCGGGCGGTGCACGACGCGTTCGAGCTGGGCGACCTGGGCTCGGTCGCGACGGTGGGCGGCGTGTCGTGACGCGCAGGCCCACGCTCGCCGTCGTCGGCGCGACCGGCGCCGTCGGCACCGTCATGCTCGACCTGCTCTCCACCCGCCCCGACGTCTACGGCGACGTCAAGCTCGTCGCGTCGCCGCGCTCGGCGGGCAAGAGGCTGCGCTGCCGCGGCGTCGACGTCGAGGTCGTCGCGCTGGCGCCCGAGGTCTTCGACGACGTCGACATCGCGATGTTCGACGTGCCCGACGAGGTGTCGGCCGAGTGGTGCCCGATCGCGGTGGAGCGCGGCGCCGTCGCGGTCGACAACAGCGGCGCGTTCCGCATGGACCCCGACGTGCCGCTCGTCGTCCCCGAGGTCAACGCCACGTCCGCGCTCGACCGCCCGAAGGGCATCATCGCCAACCCCAACTGCACGACGTTGTCGATGATCGTCGCGATGGGCGCGCTGCACAGGGCGATGGGCCTGGAGGCGCTCGTCGTGGCGTCGTACCAGGCCGCGTCGGGCGCCGGGCAGGCCGGCATCGACACGCTGCACGACCAGCTCGAGAAGGTGGCGGGCGACCGTACGCTCGGCACCACCGCCGGCGACGTCGCGCGCGCGGCGGGCGACACCGGGCCGTTCCCCGCGGCGCTCGCCATGAACGTCATCCCCTGGGCAGGCTCGCTCAAGGACGACGGCTGGACCAGCGAGGAGCTCAAGGTCCGCAACGAGTCCCGCAAGATCCTCGGGCTGCCCGGCCTGCGCGTCTCCGCCACGTGCGTCCGCGTGCCCGTCGTCACGACGCACTCCCTCGCCGTGCACGCGACGTTCTCCCGCGAGGTCACGGTCGCCGAGGCCCACGAGCTGCTCGCGGCGGCCGACGGCGTGGAGCTGGTGGACGACCCGGCGGCGTGCGTGTTCCCGACGCCGGCCGACGTGGTGGGGACGGACCCGACGTACGTCGGCCGCGTACGCCGCGCGCTCGACGACCCGAGGTCGCTGGAGCTGTTCGTCTGCGGCGACAACCTCCGGAAGGGCGCGGCGCTCAACACCGCGCAGATCGCGGAGCTGGTCGCGCGGGAGCTGTCGGAGCGCTCCTAGGAGGCCTTGGCGAAACTCCACCTGCGGTCACCCGCCGTAACCGCACCGCCGGTCACGTACGCAACCGGGTTGCGGCCCGTGCGGGGAAAAGGAGCAATTCGCACCCCGAACGCCCCGGCGGCGGTCACGGGAGCACGGCGTGTCACCCCGCGTCACCAACCAGTGCGCTTCGCCAAGCGCTACTAGGGCGTCGGCAGCTCGGTGTACGGGAGGCTCCGAGGGCCGTCGTTGCCCTCGTCCACGAGGTCGAGGCTCCGCTCGCCCTGGAGCTCGCCGTACTCGCGGAACGCCTGACCGTTGGCGAGCCCCGCCAGCACGAGCACGACGAGCACCGCGAGCACACCCGCGACGACCGCCGAGGCGTCGGCGGGCACGACGTCGCGCAGCAGCGGCAGCGCCACCGCCGCCAGCAGCCCGGCGGCGAGGCCGGTCGCGACCATCGCCCAGTGCTCGTTGGCGACCTGCTCCTGCCAGACCCACCCGGCGACGGTGACGACAGCGACCAGCGCGAACGCGCCGGCCACGGCCCCCGCCGGCGGGTCGTCGTCGTAGCCCAGCACGACGAGCAGCCCGCCCGCCACGACCACGCCGCTCAGCACGTGAACGGCGACGACGGCCGCGGTGACCTCCCACCTGTCGGGCGCCCGCTCCCCGGCCGGGTGGACGAGGGACGGCAACGCCACCGCGACCGCCACGACGGCGAGCTCCAGCGGGAGCCGCCCCGTCCCCGTCTCCCGGCGCCGGGCAGCCACGACCGCACCCACCCCGGCCGCGACGCCGGCGACCAGCAGGACGGCGTACGCCGCGATGTTGCTGCCAGGGAGGCCGGCGTCGAGCGTGAGGTTCGAGACGTTGCCCGACACCCGGAACAGCGCGCTGCCGAGCCCGAGCGCGACGAGCGCGGCACCGGCGGCGGCGCCGTACGCCCTGGCCCGGTCGCCGGCCCCGGAGAGCAGCAGCCACGCGGCGAGCACGGCCAGCACGCCCGCGACGTCGGCCACGACGAGCCACGCGTCCAGCGGCCCGATCTGCCCCACCATCGTTCCTCCTCGTCAGAACCGCAGGAACTGCTCCTCGAACAGTGCCTTCACCGCGTGCGCCCGCAGGAACATCGACGCCGCCAGCAGCGCCGCCGCCCCCAGCACCCCGGTGACCAGCGCACCGCGGGACGCGGCGGGCAGCCTGCGCAGCACGCGATACCCCGAAGGCAGCAGCAGCCCGGCCATCGCACCGGTGGCGCCGGCGACCCAGTGCTCGTTGGCGAGCGCGGGGAGGAACGCGCCGCCGAGCCCCGCGCCGATCGCCGTGAGGGCGAACGCGGGGACGACGACGCGGCGTTCGTCCACGCCGAGCGCGAGAACGCCGCCGAGCAGGGCCAGCCCGGCGAGCAGGCCGGTCATGGCGTGCCCCGCGGCCTGGAGCACCCCGAGGTCGCCGAGGAACGGCATGGCGTCGAGCGGCGCCTCGCCGACGCGGGATGCCGTGGGCAGCGCGAGCGCGACGGCGAGCGCGAGGAGCGGCACCGCGTGGGCGCGGGGCGTGAGGCCGAGCGGCTCCGACGGCTCCGGCTCGGGGTCAGGGTCCCAGCGGCCGCGTTCGGGGGCGTCGCCGAGGACCTCCGTACGCGACCACGCGGACGGCGGCGGCGCGACCGGTGCGGGCACCGGCTCGTCGTCCTCCTCCTCGTCGTCGAGGTCGGCGTCGTACGCCTCGTCGTCGTCCTCGGCACCGAGCGTCGCCAGCACCACGCCCGCCACGAGCGCCACCGCGGCGACCCCGAGCACCACGAGCGACCGGTCGCCCGTGCTCTCCTCGCCGGTCGCGGCGGCGAACGTCTCGCGCAGCACGCCGGCGTGGACCAGGCCGACGGCCCGCTGGACGACGACGCCTGCCGCGGCGACGAGCAGCGCGGCACCGGCGACGCGCAGGACCGCGCGGAGGAACGCGAACGACGCGTCGATAAGCAGCCACACGCCGAGGACGAGGAGCACCGCGGCCGCGTCGATGAGCCCGGCCCAGTGGTTGACATGGAGCGACTCGAACACGTCCACCCGGACCCACCCCGTTCTCGTCGCCGCCCTGGCCGCCGCTGTGGCGGCACGTTACCGTGCGCGCCACTCGACCACGACGGGGGTACGGCACCATGACGGCCGAGGTACTCGAGTCACCGGAACGCGATCCGCTGCCGCGCTGGATCGTGGCGCTCGGCGTCGTCGTGGCCGTCGTGGTGGCCGCGGCGGGGGCGTACGTGGCGCTGCGACCGGAGCCCGTACCTCCGCCGCCACCACCTCCGACGCTGCCCGGCTGGCCCGCGGCGGGGTCACGCGCGGGCGACCAGGCCCTGCGCGAGACGGCGGTGCGGGGCTGGGCGGAGCGGGACGCGAGCGTGACGCTGGAGCAGGCGGCGACGCTCTACGCCGAGGACTGGCGCGAGGCCGGCGGCAGTGTCGTCGTCCTCGCGATGCCGTACGCCGACCACGTCACGGTGGCCGTCCTGGTCGTGCGCGACGACGAGGCCCGGCGCGTCAGCGCGCGCACCCTGGACGACCGCGAGCGCGTCGTCACCGAGCACGTCGAGGAGGCCGGCCGGAGCGCGGTGGTCGTCGTCGCGCCGGACGCCGCGAGCGTCGTCGTGACCTCCGCCGCGATCGGCGCGCCGAAGGCGGAGCGGATACGGGTGTCCGCGCGCGGCGGCGCGCTGGTGCCCGTCGCCGCGGGCCGTACGGCCACCTGGGTCGTCGTGCGCGCCGAGCGCGGCACGGTCCTCGCCGACCGCATCCCCGGCACCGACAGGGACCCTGAAGGGACACCCACGCCGTTGATCCGGCGGGAGACGGTCACGGCGGACGGGACCCGCATCCAGGTCCGTACGGACGGCGCGGGGACGACGTGCGAGGTCATCCTCGCCAACCCCGCCACCGGCACGCCGGCCCAGGCGAGCTGCGAGACGGAGGGCCCGCCGCTGTAGAACGCACGCGGCTCCGGCCCCGAGAGGGACCGGAGCCGGCGTCGTACGGTGGTCGGGATGGGGAGATTCGAACTCCCGGCCTCCACGTCCCGAACGTGGCGCGCTAACCAAGCTGCGCTACATCCCGATGCAGCAGAGCGAGAGTCTAGCGTGCGACCAGGGTGAGCAACGACGCCTCCGGACGGCAGGCGAAGCGCACAGGGGCGTACGGCGACGTCCCGAGCCCCGCGGAGACGTGCAGCCACGCGTCGCCGTAGCGCGAGAGGCCGCGCGCGCGGGCGCGGTCGATGCCGCAGTTGGTGACGAGCGCTCCGACGCCGGGGACGCGCAGCTGGCCGCCGTGGGTGTGGCCGCAGAGCAGCAGGTCGAACCCGCTGCGTTCGAACCGGTCCAGCGCCCGCGGCTCCGGCGCGTGCACCAGCGCGAGGTGCACCTCGGCGCCGGCGGCGACGGGCTTGTCCGCCACCGCGAGCCGGTCGCGCTTGAGGTGCGGGTCGTCGACGCCGGCCACCTCGACCGTACGGCCGCCTGCCGTCGCGAGGCGGCGGTCGTTCGTCAGGTCGGTCCAGCCCATGTCCTCGAAGCCGTCCACGAGCTCCCGCCACGGCAGCGGGTCGCCGATGACGCGCTTGTGCCGCGGGAAGAAGTACTTGAACGGGTTCTTCGGCTTGGGGGCGTAGTAGTCGTTGGAGCCGAGCACGAAGACGCCCGGCGTGCCCCGCAGCGGGTCCAGCGCGGCGAGGACGGCGGGGATCCCGTCGGGGCCCGCGAGGTTGTCGCCGGTCGTGACGACGAGGTCGGGGCCCTCGTCGGCCAGGCGGCGCAGGAACGCCTGCTTGCGGTGCTGCCGCCCGAGCATGTGCACGTCGCTGACGTGCAGCACCTTGAGCGGCTGGGCGCCCGGCGGCAGCACGGGGACGTCGTAGCGGCGGAGCACGAACGCGTTCCGCTCGACGCCCGCCGCGTACCCGACGCCGGCGACCGCCGCCCCCGCGAGGGCGAGCGGGGCGGCGACGGCGAAACGCATGGGCCCATTCTGCGCGAGCCTGCGAGGATCGGCCCATGAGCGACCTCAAGGACCGGCTGCAGAACGACCTGACCACCGCGATGAAGGCCCGTGACGAGCTCCGCACGGCGACGTTGCGGATGGTCCTGACCGCGATCAAGAACGAAGAGGTCTCCGGCGGCGCGGCCCGCGAGCTGGACGACGACGAGGTGCTCAAGGTGCTGGCCCGCGAGGGGAAGAAGCGGCGCGAGGCGGCGGAGGCGTTCAGCGACGGCGGCCGTACGGAGCTCGCGGAGCGCGAGCGGGCCGAGGGCGCGATCGTCGAGGAGTACCTGCCCGCGCAGCTGTCCGACGAGGACCTCACCGCGCTCGTCGCGACGGCGATCGCGGAGACCGGCGCGACGTCGCCGCAGCAGATGGGGCTCGTCATGAAGCTCGTGACGCCGCAGGTCGCGGGCCGCGCCGAGGGCGGCCGCGTCGCCGCCGCCGTCAAGAAGGCGCTGAGCTCCTGAGCCCCCTCGCCTGCCCGACCCTTGCAGTCCACCCGCCGGTCTCGAGCGTGGCGATCTTCAGAGAACGAGACATGCCCGGCCGCGACGGCGGCGGGCGGGTGTCCGGCTAGCCGCCGCCCTGTTCGCCGCCCGTACCGCCGCTCGGCGACGGCGTGGGAGTCGGGGTCGGCGAGGGCGTCTGGCACTTCTTGGGGTTGCCGTTGCAGCTCGGCGGAGGCGGCGGAGGCGTGGACGAGCTCGGCAACGGCGTGAGCGGCGCCGTCTTCGTGGGCGTCGGGGACGGCTGGACCGGCGGGTAGCGGCCGTTCGACAGGTAGACGGTGACGACGGAGCCCTTGGCGACGTTCGTCCCGGGGGACGGCCGCTGCGACCCGATGGCACCCGCCGGGATCGGGGCGGCGTTGACGGAGCCGCGGTTGACGACCAGCGTCAGCCCGAGCCCGCGGAGCGCCTCCTCCGCCTCCTCCGGCGTCATCCCGCGGAGGTCCGGCACGGCCACCTGCTTGCCGAACAACGCCGTCGCGGGCGGGTCGGGGAAGTCTCGTACGGGCAGGCCGTCGTGGGCGGCGAGCATGATCTCCCGCCACATCTGCGCGGGGAACCCGCCCCCGTACACCGTGCCGACGCCGTGCACGTTGCGCAGCGGGTTGAACGCGGGAGCGGTCGGGTGGCCCATCCAGACGGCCGCCGCGAAGTCGGGCGTGTAGCCGTCGAACCACGCCGCGCTCGGCCCCGTCGTCGTGCCGGTCTTGCCGGCGGCGGGACGGCCGAGGGACGCGGCACGGCCCGTACGGTGCGGGTGAGTGCCGTCGATGACGCCGCGCAGGACCGACGTGACGGTGTTGGCGTCGTCGGCGGTGAGCACGCGGCTGCACTCGGGCTCGAACGTCTGCACGTCCTCGTCCGGCGCCTTCACCGACGTGATCGGCATCGGCTTGCAGTACATGCCCTCCGCGGCCAGCGTCGCGTACGCCGCCGCCATCTCCAGCGGGTCGACCTCGAAGCTGCCGAGCGTGAACGCGCACTCCCGCGAGCCGGGCTCCCTGTTGAGCGTCACGCCCATCCGGCGCGCCATCGCGGCGACGCTCGGGATGCCGACGCGGTCCTGGAGCTGCACGTAGTACGTGTTGACCGACATCCACGTGGCGGTCGGCAGGTCGAAGTTGCCGGCCTCGCTGTCGCCGGCGTTCTGGAACACGCCGTCGTCGGGGGTGTCGCACTTCGCCGGGTCGGGCCGGTAGCGGGCGGGAGAGTTCAGCCGCAGCTTGAGCGGGAGGCCCTGCTCGACGGCGGCCGCGAGCGTGAACATCTTGAACGTCGACCCCGCCTGGAAGCCCGACGAGCCGCCGGTGGCGAGGTTGACCTGCTTGGTCTTGGCGTCGTGGTTGACGACGGCCATCGCCTTGACCTCGCCTGTGCCGGGCGTGACGACGACGGCAGCGGCGGCGGGGTCGTTCGGCAGCGGGAGGGTCTTGTTCAGCGTCGCGGTCGCGACGGCCTGCAGCTTCGGGTCGAGCGTCGTGTGGACCTCGAGGCCGCCCTGGAACAGCCGCGCCTTGCGCTCCCCCTCCGTCGCCCCGAACTTCGGGTCGCTGAGGAAGTACTCGCGCATGTACGTGAGGAACGCCGGCGCGATCTTGTTGTTCTGCAGGTCTGCCAGCTTCTGCGGGTTGATCTTCGGCAACGGCTTCTTCACCGCGGCGGCGACGCGCGCGGGGTCGATGAAGCCGACCTCGGCGGCGCGCGTCAGCACGAGGTCGCGGCGCGCCTTGGCGTTCCGCGGGTTGTCGACGGGGTTGTAGAAGCGGGGGTTCTTGACCATGCCGGCCAGCAGCGCCGACTCGCCGAGCGTGAGCTTCTGGACGGGCTTGCGGAAGTAGTGCTGCGCGGCGGTGCCGACGCCGTACACGCCGTCGCCGAAGTACGCGATGTTCAGGTACTTCTCGAGGATCTCGCGCTTGGTGTAGCGGCGTTCCAGCGCGATGGCGTACCGCGCCTCGCGGATCTTCCGCTGCGTCGACCGCTCGATCGCCTTGGCGGCATCGGCCTTGTCGTCGGCGTTCTCGACGAGGACGTTCTTGACGTACTGCTGGGTGATCGTCGACCCGCCCTGGGTGACCTCGCCGGCCTGCCGGTTGCGCCACAGCGCGCGGGCGAGGCCGCGCACGTCGATGCCGCGGTGCTCGTAGAAGCGGGAGTCCTCGACGGCCAGGATGCTGTAGACGACGTCGTCGGGGATCTCGCTGATCGGCACGACGACGCGGTTCTCGTTGAGGAAGATCTCTGCCAGCACGGACCCGTCCGCGGCGAGGATCTTCGAGCGCTGCGGGAGCGGCTCCTCCTCGAGCTCGTCCGGCAGCTTGTCGAACGACTCCGCGCCCGCCCTGGCGAGCATGCCGAAGCCGCCCACCAGCGGAAACGCCCCCGCCGCCAGCAGCAGCCCCGCGAGCACGCTGACGGCCAGCACGAGGGCGCTCCGGTGCAGCGCGCTGCCCGAGTCCGTACGTGCCAACAACGTCACCGATCAGGAGAGGGGACCGCGTCTCGGGCGCGGGCGCGCACCGGCGGATGATCCTCAAGCGTAACGGACCCACACGGGGCGGCGGGCGGGAATGGCCAAAGTCCCCTGCGACTTACCACCCGTTCGGACTACCTGAAAGGGTCCGGTAAGGGGATGTGCCTGCCGGGACTGGCTCCGTACGGTCGAAACCGCACCAAAAACACCTGCCTCGGCTAGCACTCGAAGGATCCACGACATGGACTGGACCACCCGCGCGAGCTGCCGTACGACCGACCCGGACGAGCTGTTCGTCCAGGGAGCGGCCCAGAACCGCGCGAAGCAGGTGTGCCTCGGGTGCCCCGTGCGCACCGAGTGCCTGGCCGACGCCCTCGACAACCGCGTCGAGTTCGGGGTCTGGGGCGGGATGACCGAGCGTGAGCGCCGCGCGCTGCTCCGCCGCCGTCCCGACGTGAAGTCCTGGAACGTTCTGCTGCTCACCGCTCGTCAGGACTTCGAGAAGAGCTACTCGACCGCCTAGCGGTCGGCATCGAGACCGGCGCCGCTGTTGTAGGGGCGGCGGCACCGGTCCCGACGTGAACGGCTTCACCGTGTTGTAGGGGCGCGGTGGGGCCGTTCCGTCGTTTCCGGGGCCCCTAGGCCGCGGGGCCGGCCGCACCCGTTCTTTGAAGATCATCACGCGTGAGACCGGCGCGTGAACCGCAGAGAACGAGCCCCGGCCCGGAACGCCGGCACCTTACGCCGCGGGGTCGCCCGCCAGCGCCAAGCCGATCCGCCGCAGGTCGTCTACGTCGTGCACGTCGGCCGCCATCGCCGGCACCTCCAGCATCGGCACGTCGGCCCGCCCCGCCGCGAACGCGCGGATCGTCCGCCGCTCCGCCGCCGCCACCGCGAGCCGGTCGGCGTGGAGCCGCAGCAGCCCCGCAGCCGGCCCGCGCACGCGGCGTTCGGCCAGCACCTCCGCCGTCGCCACCGCGCGTTCCGGCGTGACAGCCGTCGTCGCCACGCGATGCACGCGGTTGACGACGACGCAGGCCAGCGGCATCCGCTCGGCGGAGAGGCGTTCGACGAAGTACGCCGCCTCGCGCAGCGCCGCGGGGTCGGGCGACGCCACCACGACGAACGCCGTGTCCCGGGCCTGCAGCAGCGAGTACGTCTGCTGCGCGCGGTCGCGGAACCCGCCGAACATCGTCTCGAACGCCGCGAAGAAGTCCCGCAGGTCCCGCAGCAGCTCCGCCCCGGTGATCTTGGTGATGACGCCGGTGAAGGTGTTGAGGCCGACGTTCATCACCCGTACGCCGAACCGCCCGCCCGCCTTCGCCGGCGCCAGCACGAGCCGGAGGAACCGCCCCTCCAGGAACCGCGTCATCCGGTCCGGCGCGTCGAGGAAGTCGAGCGCGGAACGGGTCGGCGGCGTGTCCACGACGATGAGGTCCCACTCGCCGGTGGCGTGGAGCTGCCCGAGCTTCTCCATCGCCATGTACTCCTGCGTGCCGGCGAGGTTGGCGGAGAGCATCACGTAGAACGGGTTGGCGAGGATCTGCTGTGCCCGCTCGGCGTCGGCGTGGGTGAGGACGATGTCGTCGAACGTCCTCTTCATGTCCAGCATCATCGCGTGCAGCTCGCCGCTCCCCGAGACCGCGCCGGTGACCGGCCGGGGGGTGTTGTCGAGCTCGGTGAGGCCGAGCGACTGGGCGAGCCGCTTGGCCGGGTCGATGGTGACGACGACGACGCGGCGGCCGCGCTCGGCGGCCCGCAGTGCCAGGGCCGCAGCGGTTGTCGTCTTCCCCACACCGCCGGATCCGCAGCAGACGACGATCTTCTTCGTCGCCAGCATCGCGTCGAGGTCGAACGTCATGCGAACGCCTCCGCGAGCCGCGTGACCGACCCGAGGTCCACGGTCTCCGTGAGCAGCGGCAGCTCCACGAGCGGCAGGCCGAGCGCCAGGAGGTCGGCGCGCATCTCCTGCTGCAACGCCACCCGCCGCGCGTGCTCCGACGCCTCCTCGGCGAGCACCTTCGCCAGCCCGGGCTCGGCCAGACCCGCCTCGCCCAGCACCGCGCCGATGGCCTCCACGTCGAGACGCCCCGCCGCGGCCTTCTTCAGGTCGGGCCCGGCGAGGTGCTCCGAACGCACCCTGTTGACGACGATCGCGCCCACCGGCAGGCCCGCCGCGACCAGGTGGTCGACGCCGTCGATGGTCTCCTGCACCGGCATCTCCTCGAGCAGCGTCGCGAGGTGGATCGCCGTCTCGTCGCCGCGCAGCATCGCCATGACCTGCTCGCTCTGCGAACGGATCGGCCCCACCTTGGCGATCTGCGCGACCTCGTCGGTCGCCCCGAGGAACCGCACGATCCGCCCGGTCGGCGGCGCGTCGAGGACGACGGCGTCGTAGTAGCGGCCGGAGCCGGCGCGGCGTACGACGGCCTCCTTCACCTTGCCGATCAGCAGCACGTCCCGCAGCCCGGGCGCGATCGTCGTCACGAAGTCGACGGCGCCCATCTTCTGCAGCACCTTGCCCGCCCGGCCCAGGTGGTAGAAGAGGTCGAGGTACTCGATCAGCGCGCGCTCGGGGTCCACCGGCAGCACCGACACCGACCCCCCGCCCTCGGTGGTCGTGACGTGGGTCTCCCCGTGCGGCAGCGGCCCCTTCCCGAACAGCGGCGCCAGCCCCTGCCTGCCCTCCACCTCGGCGACGAGCACGCGCCTGCCACCCCGGGACAGCGCCACGGCGAGCGCCGCGGCGACCGTCGTCTTCCCGGTGCCCCCCTTCCCGGTCACGACGTGCAGCCGGATGCCCGGGAAGAACGTCACGGCGCCCACGGTACCCACGGCCCGTGTCGCAACGCGCGCCGGGCGGCGTACGGGGGGATGCTTGGTTCGTGAATGCCCGAAAGCGGGACGCGCGGGTGATCGACCTCACGGGGTCGGCCGCCACCCTGCGCGACGCCGCGAAGGGCTGGCTGCTCGGCGCGGCCACCGCGCTGCGCGACGGCGAGGCGCTCCCCGGGCTGCCGGCGTCGCTGACCGCCGTACGCACCCTCGACCGGCTCGCGGACCTCTCCGGCTGCCGGTTCGAGGTCGTCAAGGAGCTGGTCTCCGCAGGTCACGACTACCGGGTCTGCGACCGGCTCTGGGACGTCCTCGTCTGGCAGCTCGCCGCCGACAGCGAGTCGGTGCTGCGCGACGAGCTGGCAGCCCTGGCCCGTACGGACCCGCTCACCGGCCTGCTCAACCGCCGCGGGCTGGCCGAGGCGCTCGACCGGGAGACGGCGCGGGCGCGGCGTACCGGCGCTACCGTCGCGCTCGTCCTGCTCGACCTCGACCGCTTCAAGGTCCTCAACGACACCCTCGGCCACGCCGCGGGCGACGCCGCGCTGGTCACGGTGGCCGACACGCTGCGCCGGGGCCTGCGCGCGGGGGACGTGGCGGGACGGTGGGGCGGCGACGAGTTCGGCGTCGTGTTCGTCGACCTCGAGGCCGAGGTGGCGTACGACGTCGTCGACCGGCTGCGCTCGCACTTCACCCATCCGTCGCGGGGGGGCGGCGCGCGGCGGGTGTCGTTCTCCGCGGGGGTGGCCGCGCTGGCCGGCGAGGAGGCCGAGCCGACGGCGCTCATGGCACTGGCCGACGCGGCGCTCTACCAGGCCAAGGCGGCCGGGGGGAACAAGGCCCGGCGCGCGACGCCTGCCTAGCGCACGCAGTGTCCCGAGTCAGAAGTTCGGCGGCAGGATCCTGAGGTCCGGCGTGCCGCTGGCAAGGCCGCGGGGAGCTCGGATAGCAGCGCTATCCGGGCGACCGAGAACGCCGCCAGGGGTGCGCTGGGGCCAGGAGCCGTCGTCGAACTTCTGACTCGGGACACTAGAATCCCGGCATCGTGGTCATCTTCCGCCGCGCGTTGCGGCTGCTCCTGCTCGCCCTCGTCCTCGCGACCGCCCTTCCCGCCGACGCGCAGGAGACGCGCGGGCCGACCGTGACGATCGTCCAGCTCGAGGGCGGCATCGACGCGGCGTACGCCGGCTTCCTGAAGAAGGAGCTCGCCCGCGCGGCCCGCGAGGGCGACGTCGCGGTGCTGCTGCGACTGCACTCCTCCGGCACCATCAAGACCGACGTCGACTCGCTCGTCCGCGCGGTCGAGGACTCGAAGGTCCCCGTCGGCACGTGGGTCGGCCCGCGGGGCGCGCACGTGTCCGGCGCGGCGACCCGGCTCTGGCTGGCCGGCGACGTACGGATGCAGGCAAGCGGCACCCGTATCGGCGCGCCGGACCCGGCGAACATCGGCGGCGACCGCCCCGACGGCCCTGTCCCGGCCGTCACGGTCCAGACCCCGGTCGGCGCGGGCACGCTGCTCGAAGCCATCCGCGCGCTCGTCGCCGCGAACGTCTCCGGCGGCGAGCCGATCGACCCCGCCGAGGTGACCGTACGGTTCGCCGCGCCCGGCCCGATCCTGCGCGTCCGCCAGGCGCTCGCGACCAACCCGACGCTCGTCTACCTGCTGCTGCTGACGGGCATCGGGGCCATCGTGTTCGAGGCGTTCCAGCCGGGGTTCGGGCCCGCGGGCTACGCCGGCGCCGCCATCGTGCTGCTCGCGGCGTACGGCCTCGTGGCCCTCCCCACCAGCCCGATCGGCCTCGCGCTGGTGCTCGCGGGGGTCGGCGGGATGGCGTACGACGTCCGCCGCAACACGCTCTGGCTCCCGACCTGGCTCGGCGCAGCGGTGCTCGCCGTGGGGTCGTGGTTCCTCGTGCGCTCGGACGGCCCCGCGCTGCGGCCCGCGCTCTGGGCGATCGTCACCGGCGTCGTCGGCTCGCTGGTCTTCTACGGCGTGATCATGACCGTCGTGCTGCGCGCGCTGCGCGGCCAGTCGGCCAACCTCGGCAAGGCGCTCGTCGGCCGTCACGGCGAGGTCCGCAGCACGCTCAACCCGCAGGGACACGTGCTCGTCGAGGGAGCCCTCTGGCGCGCACGGGCGCTGGAATGGGATGGTCCCGTCGCGGCGGGGACACCCGTACGCGTGACGGGTGTCGACGAAGAGGCGCTGGTCCTCGACGTCGAGCCGATCTAGGAGGGGGCGTACATGAACGCGATCGGCGGGCTGCTGCTGTTCGTCGGCATCGTCATCCTGGTCCTGGTCCTCATGGGCCTGCGCATCGTGCAGGAGTACGAGCGCGGCATCGTGTTCCGCCTCGGCCGCGTGCGCGCCGAGATCAAGCGGCCGGGCCTCAACGTGATCATCCCGTTCGTCGACCGCATGGTGAAGGTCAACATGCAGGTTGTCACCATGGGCGTCCCGGCGCAGGAGGGCATCACCCGCGACAACGTCACGCTGCGCGTCGACGCCGTCGTGTACTTCCGCGTCATCGACCCGTTGAAGGCCATCGTCAACGTCCAGAACTACCTGTTCGCGACGTCCCAGGTGGCGCAGACCTCGCTGCGTTCGGTCATCGGCCAGAGCGACCTCGACGACCTGCTGTCCAACCGCGAGGCCATCAACATGCAGCTCAAGGCGATCATCGACGCCCTCACCGAGGACCCGTGGGGCATCAAGATCGACCTGGTCGAGGTCAAGGACGTCCAGCTGCCCGAGACCATGAAGCGCTCGATGTCCCGCCAGGCCGAGGCCGAGCGCGAGCGGCGCGCGCGCATCATCTCCGCCGAGGGCGAGCTGCAGGCCTCGCAGAAGCTGTCCGAGGCGGCGACCGCGATGTCGGCCAACCCGGGGGCGTTGCAGCTGCGCCTGCTGCAGACCGTCGTCGAGGTGGCGGCGGAGAAGAACTCCACCCTCGTCATGCCTTCCCCGTGGAGATCCTGCGCTTCTTCGAGAAGGCGTCCACCGACAAGCGCTGAGTCCCCTGCCCCCGCCGAAGTTACTGGTGAGTAGCGACTGACGGCGAGCACGAACTGGTGAACGGCGACGTCGCTACTCACCAGTAACTTCCGGATGCCGGCCAGGCCGTGCAACCAAACCGTGATCTCGGCGCGTCGAGGTACTGCCGGATGGACGCGAACCGGGACACCCCGGTTCGCGTCTACAGAAGCAGGTCCGCCTCATCCCAGCGGCGGGCGGTTGGGGGGTACGGCAATGTTCGAGGACACGACATGGCGCGTCGCCGCGCTGTGCCGCGGGGACGACGCGATCCACTTCTTCGCGCCGAACCACATGGAACGCAAGCCCGAGAAGGACGCCCGCGAGGGGCGGGCCCGGGCGATCTGCGCGGGCTGCCCCGTGCGGGAGGCGTGCCTCGGCCACGCGCTGAGCGTGGGCGAGCCGCACGGCATCTGGGGCGGCCTGAACGAGCTCCAGCGGCGCCGGCTGTTGCGCAGGCGGACGGCGTAGCGAGGAGCACCGAACCACGCGAGGGCCTCCGGGCTCTGTCAGTACGTCCGGGGGATGCCCCCCTCGTCGTGGAGGTCCGTACCGATGCACCGCCGTCTCGTCCCCGCCGCCGCCCTCGGCGGCGTGCTTCTGCTGTCGTCCAGCGCGGGCGCGGCGCCCAGGTCGTGCCAGCTGGTCAAGGACCCGCGCGGCGACATGCACCCCGTGGCCCCGGTCGGCTCGGACAACGACCTCGACATCCTCAGCGCCGACCTCGCGACCGACAAGACCTACGTCACCGCGGTCGTCCGTACGGTCTCGATGCGCGGCGCGACCAGCCCCGACTCGCCCACGGGGCGGGCGTGGGAGGTCTGGTTCACCGCGGGCGAGGAGACGTTCATCATGGCCGCGCACGCGCTGGCCAACGGCTACGACGGGATCGTGTACCACGTCGACGGGGAGTACGAGGCCGGCCCCGAGGCGGGCGCGTACACCGGCACCGGCATCGGCCCGGCCCGGGTGACGTTCGACACCGTGCGCAGGGAAGTGCGGATCACCGCGCCGCTACGGCACTTCACGCCGTTCGCGTCGATCGTCCGCGGCCGCATCCTCCACAACCTGCGGGCGGGCGCGTTCAAGATGGTCGGCAACGGTCCGGTCAGCCAGTCGACGCCCCTCGGCTACGGCACGTGGATCGGCAGCGGCGGCGTCGGCACGAGCCAGGACCTCGCGTTCTCGAAGCGGACCTACGACCCGGGCACCCCGAGCTGCGTGGCGGTGGGCAAGTAGGGTCGCTCCCATGCAGAAGTGGGAGTACGTCACCGTTCCCCTGCTGGTCCACGCGACCAAGCAGATCCTCGACACCTGGGGCGACGAGGGCTACGAGCTCGTCCAGGTCGTCCCCGGCCCCAACGCCGAGCAGCTCGTCGCCTACCTGAAGCGGCCCAAGCAGTGAGCCGCGTCTCCGACCGGCTCGCCGAGCTCGGCCTCACGCTGCCCGACGTGGTGCCCCCGGTGGCGGCGTACGTCCCCGCGGTCCGCAACGGCTCGCTCGTCTGGACGTCAGGCCAGTTGCCGATGGTCGGCGGCCAGCTCACCGGCACGGGCCTCGTCGGCAGCGACGTGACCGCCGAGGAGGCCAAGGACCTCGCCCGCACCTGCGCCCTCAACGCCCTCGCCGCGATCGCGTCCGTCGCCGACCTCGACTCCGTCGTCCGCGTCGTCAAGGTGGTCGGCTTCGTCGCGAGCGCCGACGGCTTCTACGGCCAGCCCGGCGTCGTCAACGGCGCCAGCGAGCTGCTCGGCGAGGTGTTCGGCGAGGCGGGCAGGCACGCGCGCAGCGCCGTCGGCGTCGCGGTCCTCCCCCTCAACGCCCCGGTCGAGGTCGAGGTCGTCGTCGAGGTGTCGTAGTGGACGTACGCCGCACGCCCGACGAGCGCTTCGCCGGCCTTCCTGACTGGCCGTACGAGCCCCGCTACACCGAGGTCGACGGGCTGCGGCTCGCGCGCGTCGACGAGGGCGCGGGCGAGCCGGTCGTGCTACTGCACGGCGAGCCGACGTGGTCGTTCCTGTACCGCAACGTCATCCCCCCGCTGCTGGCCGCCGACCGGCGCGTCGTCGCGCCCGACCACGTCGGCTTCGGGCGCTCGGACAAGCCGGCCGACGTCGACTGGTACACGTACGACCGCCACTGCGACCTGCTCGCCGCGCACCTCGAGGCGCTCGACCTCGGGCCTGTCACGCTCGTCGTCCAGGACTGGGGCGGGCCGATCGGGCTGCGCTGGGCGATGGACCGCCCCGAACGCGTGGCGCGCATCGTGATCCTCAACACCGGCCTGTTCAGCGGCCGCGAGTCGTCCGCGGGGCTCGACGCGTGGCTCGCGTACGCCCGCGCGCAGACCGACCTCGACGTCGGCGCGCTGCTGTCCCGCGCCTGCGGCTGGCTGCCCGGCGAGGTCGTGGCGGGGTACGACGCGCCGTTCCCCGACGCGACGTACAAGGCGGGTGCGCTGGCGTTCCCGCGGCTCGTCCCGACTCGGCTCGACGACCCTGGCGCAGCCGAGCAGCTCGCCACGCGCGAGGCGCTCGACGCGTGGGACGGGCCGGTGACGGTGGCGTTCGGCGACAGCGACCCGATCTTCCCCGCGAAGGTCGGCGAGTCGTGGGTACGGCGGCTGCGCAACGCCGCGCCGTTCGTGCTGATCGAGGGCGCGGGCCACTTCCTTCAGGAGATGCGGCCCGACGCCGTCGCGTCGGCCGTCCTCAACTTCTAGAACGCGTTCAAAAAATCCTTGACCCCAGCCGAGGCACCCTCTAGCCTCAGTTTTGAACACGTTCAACTACGAGAGGACAGGGGCATGAACATCAAGGTCGTGACCTACCTGGTCTACCTCGCGATCAGCATCGGTCTCACGGTGTGGGTCGCCCGCACGCTGCACAAGAACGGCAGGACGTTCCTCGTCGACGCCTTCCACGGCAACGACGAGCTGGCCGACTCGGTCAACCACCTGCTCGTCGTCGGCTTCTACCTGATCAACCTCGGGTACGTGTCGCTGGCGCTCAAGACCGGCGAGGTCCTCGCGGACTCCGGCGAGTCGATCGAGCTGCTGTCGCGCAAGGTCGGCTTCGTCCTGCTGGTGCTGGGCGGCATGCACTTCTTCAACCTGTACGTGTTCAACAAGCTGCGCACGCGGACGACGATCGGCATGGCTCCCCCGCCGGTCGAGCCGAACGCGTGGGCGATGCCTCCGCAGCCGCCGGAGCCGGCGTTCGCCGCCCCGTCCCCCGCACCGTCGAAGCGGAAGGCGAGCTGAGTCCGGTGCGCCACCTGACGGTGCTGTACGACGTGACGTGCCCGCTCTGCGTCAAGGCCGCGGGGTGGTTGAACGACCAGCCGAAGTACGTCCCCGTCTACTTCTGCGCGGCCGGCTCCCCGGCCGCGCGGGAGGCGTTCCCCGGCATCGACCACGAGAAGACGCGGTACGAGCTCACGGTCGTCGGCGACGGCGGCGAGGTCTACTACGAGGAGCGCGGCTGGCTCATGTGCCTGTGGGCCACGCGGAGGTACCGGGGCATGGCACTGCGGTTCGGGACGCCCGGAGGGGTGGCGTCGGCGAAGCGCTTCGTGCTGTGGGTGTCCCGGCACCGCAGGACGCTCGGTAACCTCGTCGCCTGATGGAGGCCACGGGCAAGACCCGCAAGGGCGAGCAGACGCGCGAGCGCATCCTCGACGCGGCGTTGGAGCTGTTCCGCACCCGCGGTTACGCCGAGACGACGATGCGCCAGATCGCCGACGAGGCGGGCGTCGCGGTGGGCAACGCGTACTACTACTACGCGTCGAAGGACCAGCTCATCCTCGCGTTCTACGAGCGCAACCACGCCGACCACCTGGCCCTGCTCGGCGACGCGCTCGACACCGTGAAGGACTTCCAGGACCGGCTCGCGCTGGTCCTGCGGACGAAGGTCGACAGCGCGCTGCCGTACCGCCGCCTGTCGACGAAGCTCTTCACCAGCGCGGCCGACCCGGAGAGCCCCCTGTCCCCGTTCTCTCCGGAGTCGGCGCCCCTGCGCGCCGAGGCCGTGAAGCTCATGGCCGAGGTCGTCGCGGGCTCGGGGCTGCGGGTCGGGAAGGACCTGCGCGCCGACCTGCCCGAGCTGCTCTGGCTCTACGAGATGGGCGTCATCCTCTACTGGGTGCACGACTCGTCGAAGGACTGCGAGAAGACGTACTCCCTCATCGACCGCACCGTGCCGATGGTCGAGCGGCTCATCGGCGTCGCCAAGCTGCCGGTCGTACGCCCGATGGTCCGCGAGCTCGTCGGGATGCTCGACGAGCTCCGCCCGGACCCCGCCGCGCCGCCGGATGTTACCGGTGAGTACGGACTCGGAGGCACGCTCAGGCGGTGACTGTGGCAGTCCGTACTCACCGGTAACATCGCGTCAGGGGGCGGGGACGCGGCCCTTCAGCGGCTTGCGGCCGGGCTCGGGGTGAGGGACGCCGGCGCTGATGTAGTACGGCTCGGTGACCCAGTCGACGGAGCCGTCGGCGTTGATCGTCACCTTCAGCAGCTGCGTGTGGACGCTCTCCGGCCGCGACTGGAACACGAGGTTCGACATCGACCACGCGACGAGCCGGCCATCCATGACCTCGACCGGCTGCAGCACGTGGGTGTGCCCGCCGATCACCATCGTCGCGCCGGCGCGGATCGCGGTGCGCGCGGCCCGCCGCTGCGCGCCGCTCGGCTGGTACGTGTACTCGATCCCCCAGTGGAAGTACGGGATGACGATGTCCGCGACCTTGCGGGCGCCGCGGACAGCGGCCGTGATGACGGCGTCGTCGTCGTACGCGATCCCCGGATGCCCCGGCGCGGCCTTCCACTTCGGGTGCGGGATGATCGCCGACAGGCCGAGGAACGCGACCCGCCGCCCGTTGACGGTGAACACCGCCGGCTTGATCGCCTCGGCCAGGTCGCGACCGGCGCCGGTCGTCTTGATGCCCGCCGCCTGGACGTGCCGCAGCGTGTCGGCGAACGCGTCGAAGCCGTAGTCGAGCGTGTGGTTGTTGGCGAGCGAGAACACGTCGACGCCCGCGCGCGCGGCACCCGCGAGAGCGGACGGGTCGCCGCGGAACGTGTACGTCTTCTGCTCCGGCGTGCCGCGCGTCGAGATCGCGCACTCGAGGTTGAGGAACGCGAGGTCGGCCTTCTTCAACGTCGGCGCCAGGTAGCGCCATGGCGCGTCCACCCCCTGCGCCGCGATGACCTCGCGGACCCGGCGGTCGAGGTCGACGTCGCCGCCGAACACGATCGTCACCGGCCCGACCTTGGGCTTCGGTGACGGCGTCGGGGTCGGCGAGGGCGTGGGTGACGGCGTCGGCGAGACGGTGGTGGGAGACGCCGCGGAGGGCGAGGGTGACGCCTGGGGCGACGGTGACGAGCCGCACGCGGCCAGCGCGAGTGCAGCGACGACCGAGGCCGCGCGCAGGGCGGGACTCACTGGAGGTCGGCCCCCTCGGCCTCGAGGTCGCCGAGGATCGCGTCGAGGCTGTGCGGCGACGCGAGCCTGCGCAGCCGGTCCTCCTGCTCGGCCAGCTCGGTGACGTACTGGCTCATCGCCGTGACGACCTTCTCGCGCTCCTCGTCGGTGAGCTCGGGGTGGCGTTCGGCGAGGCGGTCGATGGCCTCGGCGCCGGTGGCGCGCGCGATGTCGACGATCTCGAGGATCTCGGCGTGGCTGAAGTTCTCGCCGGCGCGTTCGACGGTGGCGTTGCGGACGGCGCGCCAGGCGTCGGAGTCGAGAGTGCCCTCGAGGTAGTACCGGCAGAACGCCGCCATCGTCCGCCGCGTCGCCTCCAGCACCGCGTCGAGGGTCGCGGGCGGCACCTCGGCCAGCCGCGGGATGCGGGCGAGGTACGCCGCGCGCGTGCGGTCCACCACCGACTCCAGGTCAGCGAGGATCAGGTCCGCGAGGGCCTTGCTGTCCATGCGACCCAGCCTACGTGGCCCCCGTAGCATCCGTGGCATGGACCTGCGCCGCCTCCCGCCCGAGCTGCACGAGCGGGCCCGCGCGGTCGCGTCCGGTGGCGTCGAGGTCGCGGAGCCGCGGCACGCCGCGACCGTCGTGCTGCTCCGCGACGGCGATGCGGGTGTCGAGGCGTACCTGCTGCGCAGGCTCGGCTCGATGGCGTTCGCGGGCGGGATGTACGTCTTCCCCGGCGGCTCGGTGGACCCCCGCGACGGCGACGCCGACATCGCGTGGGAGGGCCCGCCGGCGAGCGAGTGGACGGGCGCGCTCTCCGCCGACGAACGCCTCGCGCGCGCGCTCGTCGCGGCGGCGGTGCGGGAGACGTTCGAGGAGTCGGGGGTGCTGCTCGCCTCGCCGATCGAGGGCGGCGCGGAGCACTGGAAGGCGGAGCAGGCGGCGTTGCTCGACCGGTCGGCGTCGATGGCGGAGGTGCTGGCGCGCAACGGCCTGCGGCTGCGCGCCGACCTGCTGCGGCCCTGGGCGCACTGGGTGACGCCGGAGATCGAGCCGAAGCGCTTCGACACGCGGTTCTTCGTCGCGGCGCTGCCGGAGGGGCAGGAGCCTGTGCACTACCGCGGCGAGAGCGACCACAGCGAGTGGACGACGCCGCAACGTGCCGTGGAGCGGCATGCCAAGGGCGAGATCGCGATGCTGCCGCCGACGGTGTTCACGCTGGCGGAGGTCGGGGCGTACGACACCGTGGCCGACGTCATGGCAGCCGGCGCCGCGCGCGACGTGAAGCGCGTCCTGCCGAAGATCGTCGTGGACGGCGACGACGTCTTGCTGCTCCTGCCCGGCGACCCCGGCTATCCGGAGTGATCGAGACCCGCCTCGTGCTGGCCCCCAACCCGGGGCCGATGACGCTCGACGGCACCAACACGTGGCTGCTCAACGCGCCCGGCGGCCGTACCGTCGTCGTCGACCCCGGCCCCGACGACAAGTCGCACCTCGACCGCGTGAGGGCCGAGGGCGGGGACATCGCGCTGGTGCTGCTGACGCACGGCCACCCCGACCACAGCGCGGGCGCGAAGACCCTGGCGCGAGAGCTGGGCGTACCCGTTCGCGCCGTGGACATGCATCACAGGCTGGGTGACGAAGGTCTCGGTGACGGCGAGCACGTGACGGTCGACGATCTGGTCGTGACCGTTCTCGCGACACCGGGGCACAGCAGCGACCACGTCTGCTTCGTGCTGCCCGAGGGCGGCACGGTGCTGACCGGTGACCACGTGCTCGGCCGCGGCACGACGGTCGTCGCGCACCCCGACGGGCGGCTGCGCGACTACCTCGACTCGCTCGACCGGCTGGCCCAGGTCGGCGCCACGACGCTGCTGCCTGGCCACGGCCCGGAGATCGAGAACGCCGCCGAGGTCGTCGCGTACTACGTGCGGCACCGCCACGAGCGGCTGGAGCAGGTCCGCGCCGCCGTCGAGGGCGGGGCGACGACACCGCGCGAGGTCGTCGAGCGCGTCTACGCCGACGTCGACCGCCGCCTCTGGCCCGCCGCCGAGCAGTCCGTACGAGCCCAGCTCGACTACCTCGCGGAGACTCGTGAGTGACCTGGCCTGCCCCGCGTGCGGCACGCCGACCGTGCCCGGCGCGCGGTTCTGCTTCTCCTGCGGCGCCGGGCTCGACCTCGGCGCCTCGTCGGGCAACGAGCTGTCCGAACGCCGCATCGTCACCGTCCTCTTCGGCGACCTGTCCGACTTCACGGCGTGGGCGGAGGACCTCGACCCCGAGCGCGTGAAGGCGATGACCGACCGGGTGCTGTCGGCGCTGGCGGAGGCGGTGCACGCGTACGGCGGCCACGTCGACAAGCTCACGGGCGACGGGATCATGGCGGTGTTCGGGGCGCCGCGGGCGCACGAGGACGACCCCGAACGCGCGGTGCGCGCGGCGGTCCGGATGCAGGCCGCCGTACGCCGCTTCGTCGCCGCGGAGTCCGGCGGCGGCACCCGTCTCGGCCTGCGCGTGGGGCTCAACACGGGCGAGGTGCTGGCCGGCATGCAGGGCGCGCTGGCGTACACCGTGGTCGGCGACACCGTGAACACCGCCTCGCGGCTGTCCGACGCGGCGGGTGTCGGCGCGATCCTCGCGGGGCGTACGACGGCGGCCGCGACGCTGGAGGCGGCGTCGTGGCGGGCGCTGCCTCCGTTGCGGCTCAAGGGCAAGCGCGAGCCGGTGGCGGCGTACGAGCTGCTCGACCTGCGCCGCCGACCCGCCGCGCGGACGGGGCTCGGCGACGAGGCGCCGTTCGTCGGCAGGGAGGCGGAGCTCGGGCTGCTCATCGGGCGGCTCATGGACGCGGTGGACACGTCCGCGCCCGCCGCCGTGCTCGTCACCGGCGACGCGGGCGTCGGCAAGACGCGGCTGGCGAGCGAGCTCGGGCGGTTCGCGGGCGAGCTGTCGCGGTCGCGGGTGCTGTGGGGGCGGTGCACGCCGTACGGCGAGGGCCGCGACCTCGCGCCGGTGCTGGAGATCGTGCGCACCGCCTGCGGCATCGAGGACAGCGACCCGCCGGACGTCGCGCGCGACCGCGTGCGCCGTACGGTCGCCCGCCTCGACTCCCCCGCCGGTGGCGCGTGGGCGCAGGGGATGTTCGTGGACCGGCTGGCGACGTTCCTCGGGCTCGCCGACGACGAGGTGCTGTCGCTGCGCGCGTCGGCGATGCCGGGCGACCCGGGCGCGGGCGAGCGCGAGTCGGTCGACGCCGTCACCGGCCTGCTGCAGGCGCTGGCCGACGAGGGGCCGCTCGTCGTCGTCGTGGACGACCTGCACTGGTCGGGTACGCCGCTGCGCTCGCTGCTCGCGGCGGCGCTCGCGCGGGTACGCGGCCCGCTGCTGCTCGTCGCGGCGGCGCGGACCGACCTCCTCACGGCGGCGCACACGGCGTGGCTGGCCGACCTGCCGAACCCGTCGGCGCTGCCGTTGGAGCCGTTGGAGGACGTCGCCGCCGAACGCCTCCTCCGCGCGTACCTCGGCGGTGCCGCGCTGGATGACGCCTCCCGGACGGCGCTGCTCGGACGGGCGCAGGGCAACCCGTTCTTCCTCGCCGAGCTGCTGCACCTGCTGGTGGACCGCGGGGTGCTGCGCCGCGAGGAGTCCGGCTGGCGGCTCGCGGGCGACCTGCCGGCGGACGTACTCCCCGCGGGTGTGCACGCCGTCCTCGCCGCGCGCATCGACGGGCTCGACCCGGCGGCCAAGGAGGCGTTGCGGGACGCGGCGGTGGCGGGGGCGGAGTTCTGGCCCGCGGCGCTGTCGGCTCCCGACGGCCTGACGGAGCTGACGGAGCGCGACATCGTGCGGCCGACGGGCGAGGGGTCGTACGTGTTCCGGCACACGCTCACTCGCGAGGTGGCGTACGCCGGCATCCCCAAGGCCGCCCGCGCGCGGCGGCACGCGCTCGTGGCGCGCTGGGCGGGCGAGGGGCTGCCCGCGCAGCAGGACGAGGTCGACGCGTACGTCGCGCAGCACGCCGAGCGCGCGGTCGCGCTCGCCGCCGAGATGGGCCTGGATGCCGACGACGTGGCGTGGTCGGCGCGCGACCTCGGGCACGCGGCGCTCTGCCGGCTCGGGCAGGCCGCGCTGGCCCGCGACCAGAACTACGGCGCCATCGCGCTGCTCGAACGCGCCGTCGCCCTAGGCCAGCCCGACGACGCGACACGGCGGGCGCTGGCGCAGGCGTACACCGCGACGCACCGGCTCGAGGAGGCCGAGGCGCTCCTCGCGGGCGACGAGACGCCGGAGGCGCTGCTGGTGCTCGGCGACGTACGCCGCAAGAAGGGCGACGAGGCGGGCGCTGTGTCGCTGTTCGAGTCGGTGGCGTCGTCGGGCGACGACCGGCTGGCCGGCGAGGCGACGCGGCTGATCGGGCTGATCGACTACTACGGCGGCCGGCTCGCGGCGGCCGAGGAACGCTTCGCCGACGCGCTGGAACGCGCCGAGCGCGCCCGCGACGAACGCGGCATCGGCTGGGCGCTCCAGCACCTCGCCTGGAACGCCACGACGCGCGGCGACTACGACCGCGCCGACACGATGCTGGGGCGGGCGCTGGAGACGTTCACGGCGTTCGAGGACACCGGCGGCGTGGCGTGGACGATGGGGACGGCGGCGTTCGTCCGGCTGCTCCAGGGGCGGCTGCGCGAGGCGCGCGCGATCTGCGCGGAGCTGCTGCCGCGGGCGCGCGAGATGGGCGACCGCTGGGGCGAGGGTGCGACGCTGACGATCGACGCGATGGCGGCGAGCGACCTCGGCGACCTGACCGCCGCGGAGGACGAGGCGGCGCGGGCGGTGGCGCTGTTCTCGGCGATCGACGACCAGTGGGGCCAGGCGCTCGCGCAGGTCGCGCAGGCGATGGCGCTGCAGGGCCGTGGCGAGACCGCGCGCGCCGAGGCGGGGCTGCGGGCGGCCGTGGCGCTGGCCGTCGAGGCGAAGCAGCCGACATCGCGCGTCGTGTCACTCATCGAGCTGGCGTGGACGTCGTACTGGGCGAGGTCGTACGACGCCGCCGAGGCCGCCGCGCGCGAGGCGATCGCGCTGGCGCAGGAGATGGGCGTCGAGCCGCACACCGAGGTCGGCTGCCACGTCGTACTGGCGCTGGTGGACCGCGCGCGCGGACGGCTGCCCGAGGCGCTGGCGGCGCTGTCCGACATCGCGGCGACGGCGCCGGAGCGGCCGACGTTCCTCTTCCCGATGCGGCAGGCGTTGGCGCACTACGCGGGGACGCTGCTCGACAGCGGGCGGCCCGTGGAGGCACTGGCGGCGGCCGAGCGGGCGGTGGCGACGCCGGCGGAGGACGTACGGTCCCGCGTCATCTCGCTGCGCGCTCTCGGCTCGGCTCTGCGGGCGAACGGCCGGGTGGCGGAGGCGGAGGCGGCGTTCCGCGCGGCCCTGGCCGAGGCGACCGCGACCGAGCAGGCCCAGGAGCGAGCCGCCACCGAGCAGGCCCTCGCCGACCTGCTGGCGGCGGCCCCCGGCTGAGTCCCACCCCGCGTCCCGCGCCCGTGCGGCGTTTCATGCACGGAACGTCGACCGTGGCGCGTTGCGTGGATGAAACGCCGCACGGGCGGGGGCGGGGGGCGGGGGGCGGGGGGACGGGCGGGCGGGCCGGGCCGACCTGCTAGCGAGCCCGGCGCTCCAGGCGCTCGCGGTCCAGGATGACCACAGCCTTGTTGTCGAGGCGGAGCCAGCCGCGGGCGGCGAAGTCCGACAGGGCCTTGTTGACGGTCTCGCGGGACGCGCCGACGAGCTGCGCCAGCTCCTCCTGCGTGAGGTCGTGCGCGACCCGGATGCCGCCGCCGTCGTCCGGCTGCCCGAAGCGCTCGGCGAGGCCCAGCAGCGTCTTCGCGATCCGGCCCGGCACGTCGGCGAACACGAGGTCGGCCATGGCCTCGTTCGTCTGGCGGAGGCGTACGGCGAGCGCGTGCAGCAGCGACGACGCGACCGCCGGGTACTCGGCCAGCCAGGCGTGGAAGTCGTCCTTGCCCAGCGCCGCGAGCGTCGAGTCGACGACGGCGGCGGCGGTCGCGCCGCGGGGCTGCGAGTCGAAGATCGCGAGCTCGCCGAGGAGGTCGCCGGGGCCGAGGATGGCGATGACGTTCTCGCGCCCGTCACCCGACGTACGGCAGATCTTGACCTTGCCGTCGGCCACGACGTGCAGTGCCTCGCCGGGGTCGCCCTCGCGGAACAGCGTCTCGCCGCGCGCCAGAGCCGCGGTCGTCAGGCGGGCGTACAGCGCGGCCCACGCCTCGTCGTCCAGCCCCGAGAAGAGCGGGGAAGCGCGGAGCAGGTCCTCCATGGAGCCGGACTCTAGTGAGCGCCGACCTTGCCGCGCCGCTTCCAGTACCGGTCCAGCGCTGGGCCGAAGCCCTCGCTGACGAACGTCTCCACCTCTTCCGGCCGCGCCGTGTCGAGGAACGACTCGAGGTCGAGCCCGAGCTGGTCCACGCGCAGGGGCTGCTCCACGCGCTCCATCGCGATGAGGACCACGAGGATCAGCACGGGGAACAGCAGGGCCAGGTAGATGAACATGCGTCGCCTTCTCTCGGACGACCAGGGGCGTACCCATCGATCCGGACACTGCAACCCTGAGCAAGTCCCGCATAGTCCTAGAGTCACGTTCCATGAGGGCTGTCGTGTACCGCGGTGAGCAGAACGTCCAGGTCGAGGACGTCCCCGAGCCGACCCTGGTCGCGCCGGGCGACGCGCTGGTGAAGGTCCGCAAGGCCGCGATCTGCGGCAGCGACCTGCACTTCTACAACGGCCGCGTGCCCGGCGTGTTCGAGGGGACGGTCGTCGGCCACGAGTACGTCGGCACGGTGACCGCCGTGGGCGACGAGGTGACGTCGTTCGCGGTGGGCGACGAGGTCGTGGGGTCGTTCCAGATCGCCTGCGGCACCTGCGCCCCCTGCCTGCTCGGCCGCTACAACCTCTGCGACGACCTCGGCGTCCTCGGCTACGGCATCTTCGTCGGCGACCTCGGGGGCGCGCAGGCGGAGTACGTCCGCATCCCCCACGCCGACCTCAACCTGATGAAGATCCCGGCCAGCCTCACACCCGAGCAGGCCCTGTTTGCGGGCGACATCCTCACCACCGGGTGGTACGCCGCCGGCATCGCCCCCGTCTCCCCCGGTGACGACGTCGTGGTCGTGGGGGCGGGCCCGGTGGGGACGTTCTCCGCGATGGCCGCCCGCGCGATGGGCGCGCAGCGGGTCGTCGCGATCGACATGGTCGCGTCCCGGCTGGAGCTGGCGGAGAGCCTCGGCGCGATCCCCGTCAACAGCGCCGAACGCTCCCCCACGGTCGCGGTCGAGGACATCCTCGGCGGCGGCGCCGACGTCGTCATCGAGACCGTCGGCCTGCCGCCCGCGCTGCTCACCGCGATCGAGTGCACCAGGTCGGGCGGTACGACGTCGGTCATCGGCGTGCACACGGAGTTCGAGTACCCGCTGCCGCTCGGCAACCTCTTCACCCGCAACATCACGCTCCGCTTCGGCGGCTCGTGCAACGTGCAGGGCTGGTGGGACAAGGCCCTCGCCGCGATCGCGTCCGGCGAGGCCGACCCCACGGTGATCGTGAGCCACCGGATGCCGCTGGAGGAGGCGGCGGAGGGGTACCGGCTGTTCGAGGCCAAGGAGGCCATGAAGGTCGTGCTCGACGTCAGCTGAGCGCCTTCAGCACCGCGCGGACGTACGGCTTGCGCGTCTGCCGCACGAGCGTCGTCTCGCCCGCGACGAGGCGGCTGAACAGCCGCCAGCCGCCCGGCACCGACGCCAGGAAGCCGTGGAAGACCTGCCTGTTCCTCTCGAACGCCTTGAGGAAGGCCCGCCCCGCCGCCATCTCCGGCTCCAGCTCGGCGGCGACGTAGCGCTCGTACGCCCCAGGGTCGCCGGCCGCGGCCGCGAGGCCCGCTGCCCTGCCAGATCGGAGGGCGTACGAGATCCCCTCGCGCGTCCACGGCTCCAGCAAACCCGCGGCGTCACCCGCCACCAGCACGGACCCGCGGGTGAGTGGTGACGAGGGCGTACGGCACCGCGTCAGGTGCCCGCTGAACGTCTCCGGCTCCCCGAGCCCGAGCCGCTCGACGAAGGAGGCGTAGTACGCCCGCATCGCCTCGCCCTGCTCGCGCGGGCCGATGACGCCGACGGTGAGCAGCGGACCCTTCGGGAAGACCCAGCCGTACGACCCCGGCACCGGCCCCCAGTCGATGTGCACGCGGCCGCGCCAGTGGGCTGCGAGGGCGGGCGGCGTACGGAACTCGCCCTCCAGCCCGACGTCGACCTGGGCGAGGTCGACGCCGACGTACGCGCCCGTACGCCCCCCGGTCCCGTCCGCCCCGACGACGGCGCCCGCGAGCACGGACTCGCCCGACGCCAGCGAGACGGTGACACCGTCAGCGGACTCGGCCAGCGCCCGCACCGCCACGCCGGTCCGCAGCACAGCGCCTGCCGCCACCGCGCGGGAGACCAGCGCCGCGTCGAAGTCGGCGCGCATGACGAGCCGGAAGATCGGCCGCGCGCCGCGGGCGCGCCGGGTGTAGCGCTGCCTGCCGTCCTTCGTGAACGTCATCCGCGTCACGCTGTCGCGGACGAGCGGCGCGAGGTCGATGCCGGCGTACCGCGTCGAGACGCCGATGAGGCCGCCGCCGCAGCACTTGTAGCGGGGGACGTCGGCGCGGTCCAGGAGGAGGGTACGGGCGCCGGAGGAGGCCGCGGCGTACGCGGCGGAGGCTCCGGCAGGGCCGGTGCCGACCACGACGACGTCGTATGACCCGGTCACGCCTGCCTCGGAAAAAGAAGGTGCCCGGGCGTCGCCGACGGGGGACGCGGCGACGCCCGAGCAAGGGGAACCATACATGGTCCCTGCCCGCGCGCAAAGTGGAGCGGGCTGGCGACTTTCCGGATCCGGACGAACTACCCCAGAACGCTGCCCGCCGAACCCACCGGCAGACGCAGGGTCGATCCGGCGAGCACCGCGAGCTGCTGGCCGACGACCGGGTCGGGCACGCCCCAGACCACGTCGGAACCGGCCACGGCGAGCACCAGCGTGTGGCCCTTCTTGACGACGTAGTCCTGCGGCCGCAGCGTCACCGTCGCGGTGAACGCCTTGTCCGTCGGCACGTCCTTGGCCACGCCGAGGGAGTCACGGAAGCGCAGGTCGAGCAGCCCCAGGGTGATCACCGTGGCGGCCGTGGCCTCCGGCCCCTGGTCCAGCAGGGTCACCGCGACCTGGCCCCGCGGCAGCGACGACGTCATCCGCAGCGTCACCGAGCCGGAGCCGGCCAGCCGGGTGTCCTTCTTCACGGGGAAGGCGAACGACGCGAAGTTCGGGCCGCCGGACGGGTCGCTCTTGAAATTCTTGGACGTCTCGGTGCCGGTGTTGACGAACGAGCCGGTGCCGAGCTTGTACGCCGTCTGGCGAGCCAGCGTGGGCAGCGTCGAGCGGAACTTCTCGTCGTTGGCCTGCGACATGACCTTGGGCATCCTGTCGAGCGCCTTGCTCTTGGAGCCCTTGAGGTAGCGCGCGAAGAACGCGTCGAGGTACTCCAGCGGATCCACGGGGAACGGCACCCCGGCAGGACGCGACGAGAAGATGTCCGTGTGCGCCCACTGGCCGACGATGGCGCGCTTGTCGGCCGGCTTGCGCAGGCGGTCCCAGTAGCGGGTGAACTGGTTCGGCTTGGTGTTGGTGTCCCCCCAGCCGTGCTGGAAGAGGACGGCGGCCTTGACGTTGCCCGCGCGGAGCGGCCAGTCGCGCTCCTTCCAGAACGCGCCGTACTCCGGCTGCGCGTAGTGCCCGCGGGTCTCGTGCTCGACGACGTCGCAGCCGGTCGCGGCGTCGCGCGCCTGCTGCTGCGCGGCGGCCGCGGAGACGTGCTCGGGGTCGAGGTTCGGCGTCGTGCCGAGGACGAGGTCGAACAGGTCCGGCGTGCCGACCGGGTAGCCGGTGTTGGAGGGGTCGTCCTCCTCGTCGGTGGCGTTCTGCGTGACGGCGTGGTCGTAGTTGTAGTCGTACCAGGAGCTCACCGGCTCCTGCGGCACGATCGCGGCGAGGTGCTTCGGCGCGAGGGTGGCGATCTCGAGCTGGATGGCGCCGTCGTACGACGTGCCGATCATGCCCACCTTGCCGTTGCTCCACGGCTGCTTGCCGAGCCACTCCACGACGGCCGCGCCGCTCTCGGCCTCGGCCTTGCCGCCGTAGTCCCAGCAGCCGCCGGACTGACCGGTGCCGATGAGGTCGGCGTACGCCCGCGCGTAGCCCTGCTTGGTGTACCGCGTCCGGTAGAAGTCGGTGCGGTTGGCCGTCGGGTCGGCGTCGGCGTAGAGGAAGCGGTACGGCGTGATCGAGAGGATCACCGGCGCCTTGCCGGTCTTGGGCCGCACGAAGTCGACGAACATCTCGCCGTGCTTGGTCGGGACGTAGGCGCGTTCCTCGACCCACTCGACCGCGTGCGCGGGGACGGCGAGGACGGAGGCCGCGACGGCGGCGGCGACGGCGAGCAGGCGGAGGCGCATGAGGGGAGGAGTTCGACGGGCCGTCGCAGGGACCCTGCAAACCGGGGTCCCCGCGGCGGCGCGACCGCAGGGAGCGCCGTCGTGGGGTGGAATTCAAAGGGCCCCGGCCTCAACGCCGAAGCGGAGGCCGGGGCCGAGACTCGCGCGCAGCGCGAGGCTGCCGGAACGCTGGTCCCGAAGCCGCTTGTTTCAGCGGCCGCATCCCGGGCGCGACCCGGCGGACGTTAGCAGAAAACGGGGGCGTCTCGTCAACGCTTCTTGAACCACTTGCCGAGCGCGCCGAACGCCTTGCTCGCGACCTCGCCGGCGACCTCCGCGGCCTTCGCCGCCTGGTCGGCCGTGATCGGCACGCCGGGGATGACCTGGTCGGTCTTCTTGCCGCCGCCGGAACCGCCCGAGGACCCGCCCGAGGTCGAACCGGTCGACGGCGGGGCGCCGCCTTCGAGGGCGACCTGGGTCTGCGGCAACGGGTGGGGGTTGAAGCCGGGGGGGTTCGGCCCGAAGACCTGGTCGAGGACCTTGAGGGCGGTGATCTTCTCGACGTGGAAGTTGCGCCAGGCAGGGAGGAAGCCCTCGCGCGACTCGCCGCCGAGCTGGTACGCGTGCAGCGTCTCCTTGCCCTTGCGGTTGCCGACGCCGAACGCCGCCGGCTGCACGTGCCGCTCCATCCCCTCGTAGGTGAACTCCACCATCTTGCGCTGCTGGATCGCGGCGATGAGCTGGTCGCGCACGGCGTACCTCCTGAACGACGTCGGGCCGAACGCTAGCGCAGCGTGAGCTGGCGGGACAGTAGTCCGGTGCGGGCGCGACGTTCGTCGTCGGTGAGCGCGCGGGGCTCGGCGACGGTGGCCTGGAGGCGTTCCCACAGCGCGGCGGCGGGCACCTCGACGTCGGCGGCCTCCATCTCGTGCGGCAGGTCCCAGACGGGCACGAGCAGGCCGTGGGCGCGGAACGACCCGACGTACTTGGTGCCCTCGCCGAGCGCGAGCTCGCGGGCGGCGGAGAGTCGCGCCATCGCGTCGAGGCCCTGCTCCTCGTCGTACGGCAGCGCCCAGCGCAGGTGCGCACGCTCCTTCATCCGGCACCAGTACGCCGCGCTCACCGAGGAGAGCCGGGCGGTCGGGACGACGGCGGCGTTGGCGCGTTCCATGGACTCGCTGATCGCGCCGCCCGGGTCCTCGACGCCCTCGACCCAGAAGTCGAAACCGTCGCGGACCGTGACCTCCAGCGGCGCCGGGTCGAGGAGGTCCTGCAGCTTCGGCGCGGACCCGGCCTCGACCGTCATGATCGCGCTGCCAGGCTCGGTCTCCAGCGCCTGCGCGAGCGCGCCCGCGAAGTCCGCCGCGACGTCACCGGAACGCCCCTGCGTCTGCAGCCCCACGAACACCTCGCCGTCGGCGCGCACCATCGCCGGCCAGGCCATGGGCAGCACCGTCGCGAGGGTGGCCGTCCGGCCGTCCTTGGTCTTGATGGGCGCGGTCGCGGCGGGCACGACCTCGCGGAGCATCACCCACTCGGGCTCGTCCGTACGGCCCTCGAACGGCCGCGCGACGAACGCGCGGTCGGCCTTCGACGACCCGTGGCAGGCCTTGTAGCGGCGGCCCGAGCCGCAGGGGCAGGGCTGGCGGGCTCCGACGGCGGGGACTTCGGCTGAGGTGGTCATGGCGCGGAAGCCTAGTAGCGCTTGGCGCAACGGCCTGATGGTGGCCGAGCGTGACCGGCCGCGTCCCAGGTGAGCGCCTTCGCTCTGATCGGGGTGCGATCTGCGCTTTTTCCCCGCACGGCCCGCAACCCGGTTGCGGAGCCGACCCGAGCACCGTTACCGCACGTGATCATGCGCGGCGATTCGCCAAGCCCTCCTAGTGCCCGGCCCGGTCACTTGCGGCGGTACGGTGCCGGGCGTGAGCCGCCGGCGCAGTCTCCTCGTGCTGCTACTGACGATGGTCGCCGTCGCGTGGCTGACGCGGGAGACGTTCGCGGCACGGAACGGGTCGTCGCGGCAGGAGACGCTGTCGTTCCTCCTCGCGGGCGCGCTGGTGCTCGGGACGTACCTCTCGGGCGGCTGGCCGTCCCGCGGCAGGGGCCGCCGGCTGCGCGTCGTCGGGCCCGTGCTGACGGGGCTGCTGCTCGTGGTGGCGTTCGCGGTGCTGGGCTGGCTGACGTCGTGGATCGGGCCGCTCGACAACGGCGCCGACGCGATGGAGCGCAACGCCCGCGCGCTCAGCACCCTCGGGCTCGTCGCGCTGGCGCTGGCGGGGGCGGCGGAGGAGCTGTTCTACCGGGGGGCGCTGTTCGAGCGCGTACGCCTCCCCGTCCTGACGACCGCGCTCGCGCACATGGTCACGACGCTGCCTGCCGGCAACGTCGCGCTGACGCTCTCCGCGGGCTTCCTCGGCGTCGTGCTCGGCATGACGCGGCGTACGTCCGGCGGCTGGCGGGCACCCGCCGTCTCCCACGTCGTGTGGGCCCTGGTGAGCGTGTGGTGGCTGGCCTAGCGATGTTCACCCGGTTGCCAGGGTTTGCGGGGGGTCCGGAACGGCGACCCTCCTGGGTATGACGGCCACCAGCCTGCGCGAGGAGACCTCGCTCGTGTACCGCTTCGACGCGGACGCGGACGGGGCGTTCTGGCTGGTGCGGCAGCTCGTCGAGCAGTTCCTGCGCGAACGCCACGTGCGCAGCGACGCGATCCCCGATCTGCTGCTCGTCACGACCGAGCTCTGCACCGGCGCCGTCGCTGGCGTCGTGCTGCGGGTGTTCGTCGAGGACTACGACGTCGACATCGTCGTGGAGTCGTGCGGCGGTGTCGTGCTCGACCGCCCCCAGGGCGACCTGCGGCTCGCGGCGAGCATGTGCGACGAGGTGATCGTGCGCGTGACGCCCGAGCAGACCGTCGTGCGCGCCCGCCGGCACGGGGTCGTCCTGCTGTGACCGACGCGCACGCGGAGGCGTTGCGGCTCGCGGAGGAGTCGCAGGCTCGTGGCGACGCGACGGGGTGGCTCGAGACGCTGTACTCCTCGGCCGGGCAGGACGAGTCGAAGGTGCCGTGGGCGCACCGCGTCCCCAACCCGAACCTCACGTCCTGGCTGGACCGCCGCGCCTCGCACGGCGGCCGGGCGCTGGTCGTCGGCTGCGGCCTCGGCGACGACGCGGAGGAGCTGGCGCGGCTCGGGTACGACGTCACGGCGTTCGACGTCGCGCCGTCGGCGGTGGAGTGGGCGCGCGCCGCGCACGCCGGGTCGGGCGTGCGGTACGAGGTCGCGGACCTGTGCCACCCGCCCGGCGAGTGGGCGCAGGCGTTCGACCTCGTCGTCGAGATCTACACCGTCCAGGTGCTGCGCGGGGAGCCGCGGCGGGCGGCGTTGCTGGCGCTGCCGGGGTTCGTGGCGCCGGGCGGGACGCTGCTGCTCATCGCGCGCGGCCGCGACGAGAACGAGCCCGAGGGCGACCTGCCGTGGCCGCTGACGAAGCACGAGCTGTCGCCGGTGGCGCAGCTGCTGACGACGGAGTCGTTCGAGGACTACCGCGACGACGAGGGCCACCGCCGGTTCCGCGTGGAGTGGCGGCGGCCCTCCTGACGCCCGGGCCTACGGGTCGACGGCCGTCACCTTCTTGACGATCACCCCGGGCGACTCGGCGACGCAGTCGACGCCGTTGATCGCGCGGGTCACGCGCAGCCGCAGGTACACCGTCCAGAGCTGGCCTGCGTACGACCCCGAGGCCGCCCCCGACGCGACGGTGAACGACGTCGCCGAGGGCGTGGCGTCCGCGGCGAACGACGAGTACGCGAGCGTCGTCGCCGTGGCGGTCGAGACGTTCGTCCACGTCGAGCCGTCGGTGCTCTTCTGCCACTGGTACGAGTACGCCGCGCCGGAGGCCGGGGACCCGCCGTTGGTCGCGCCACCGGTCAAGTTCACGACGAGCGTGGAGCCGTCGGCGCTCGTCTTCGCGGCCGTCGCGCCGAGGGCGTGCGCGGCCTCGACGACGTTCGACACCGGGTCGGCGTGGCAGTTCAGGCCCTGCGTGTCGGTGACGGTGACGAGCGCGCGGTAGAAGCCGTCGCCCTTGTTGACGGCGAACGAGTCGACGTCGATGGTCCCGGTGCTCGCCCCGGACGTCGGTCCGTCGGTGAACGTCCCCGCCGTCACCCACACGGGGTTGGCCTGCGTCCCCGTGTTCTTCTGGATGGTCCAGGCGTAGTCGTACGTCCCGTTGCCGCCCGTACCCGTCGCGCTGTACGAGAGCACGTCGGGGGTCGCGCAGGTCGTCGCCAGCGTGGTCGTGCCGCCGACGGCGGCGTAGACGTTGACCTCGTTCGACGTCGCCTGCGCCTGGCAGACCGGCTTGGGGGTGACGCTGTTGATCGTCGAGGTGCCCGCGGTGTCGGTCACCGTGAGCAGCGCGCGGTACCGGCCGGCCGACGACGCGGTGAACGTGCCGCTCGCCGCCGCAGACGTGCCCGCCGTGGACCAGCTGCCGGTGCCGTCCGCCGCGGAGTTCTTCTGGAACGTCCACGCGTAGGTGTACGGCGCGTTGCCACCCGTGACCGTCGAGGCGTACGTGAACTGGTTGTCGCACAGCGCCGCCAGCGTCGCGGTCACGCCGAGCGTGCGGTACACGGTGACGGTGAACGGCCCGTCCCCCGCCTCGCAGGACGCGGCGTTCGTCGTGGTCTGCGACACCTCGACGCTCGCCGAGGCGACGCCGCTCGGCAGGTTGACGGAGACGGTGCCCGACTGGAGCGCGGAGTCGTACACCTTGTCGCCGTTGCCCGCGGTGGCCGGGCCGGTGACGCCGGTGCCCGAGAGCGTGACGCCCGCGGCCGCCTGCGCGGCGGAGACGACGAAGTCCCAGTCGTACGCGCTCGCGGTGCCGGGCGAGTTGTACGTGAACGTCTGGCTGCACGTCGACGCGAGCTGCGTCGAGGGCGACGCCGGCGGGTTGAACTCGTAGTTGAAGATCTTGGTGGTGTCCTTGAGGTCGCTGGTGTCCGTGGACGACGAGCGGGTGCGGATCTGCACGTACGCGCTGTCGTCGCCGCAGACCGCGAAGCCTGGGAAGACGTTGGCGAGGTTGACGACGGCCTCGGCGAACGTGTTGCGGTCGAGGTTCCCGAGGACCCAGTTGCCGTGCGAGTTCACGTGGCCCCACGGCTCGCCGGCGGTCGTGGTGTTGTCGTTGATCGACGAGAACGTCCCCGCGGGGAGTGCCTGCTCGGTGTACCCGCCCGCGGTGTAGCGGTAGAAGTGCGGCGTCACGGAGCCGCTGCCGCCCGAGCCCTGCATCTCGAACGTGAACAGCACGTCTCCCGCCGTCCGCGTCGGGACGTACGAGCCGGCGGTCGCGGGGGCGTTGCGGTTGAACTCGAAGTCGAACGCCGTCGTGCCGTTGTTGCCCGCGCGCTCCATGCCGAAGAACAGGTCGGTCTGGTTGTTGGCGAGGTACATCTGCGTGGCGTCGTACTTCGACGACCCGACGGAGCCGCCACCGACGTTCCACGACGACAGGTCGTTCTCCTTGCCGCCGGTGAGGAAGATGTCCTGCTCGTTGCCGCCGCTGATGCCGTCGACGATGCGCACGCCCTGCCAGTGCCCGGTGCCTCCGGCGGCGGCGGTGACGCCCGCCTGGTTGCACGACGCGATGCTCATCGCGAGGCAGTTCGTCCCGCTGTTGGCCGTCGCGTCCTTCACCCAGTCGAGGTCCGCGGCGGGGTTGAAGACGTCGGCGTTCGCGGTGCCCGCGACGACGTTCGCCTTGCCCGCCTTCTCGATCTCGATGGCACCGGGGTTGATGTTGCCGGTGACGGCGCTGCCGTCCGGGGCGATCAGCCAGACGAGCAGCAGCGACGCCGCCGCGACCGTGCCGAGCCTGCGGTTGTGGACTGAACGCATGATCGCTCCCAGGTGGCGAGACGCTGCTGCTCGTCGGCCAGCCTCGGGCGAGGGACATGTCGGGCGGTAGGGCCGCGACCGTTGAGATTCCTCAACGCCCCGCGATCGTCACGCGGTCGAGAGGAACACCGAGTCCGCGGCGTTCCAGTGGTCGCCGAGGTACGTCCCCGTCTGCGGCGCCGTCGTGAAGTAGTCGTCGTGGCCACAGTCGAACACCACGTCGTGCGCCTGGTCGCACGGGTACGTCATGACGGCGCCGTTCTCGCGGTAGCACATGCGGTCGTACTCGTCGGTGCAGTGCCACGCGCCGGTCGAGTGGGGCGCGGAGAGCTGGACGCCGCCGAGGTTGTGCATGAGCTCGTGCGCCTCGGTGTAGCCGCCCCAGCAGCCGCGGTCGGTGCGGCCGTACGAAGGCCCGGTGTTGTTGGTGTTGACGGCGCCGGCGCGGTCGTCGCCCTTCACGTTGCCGATGCCGCAGTAGACGGTGCTGTCGACCCAGACCATGTACTTGCGGTCGAGGCGGTCGAGCCCGGCGGCGCGCAGCTCGGTGATCGTGTTGCTGAACGAGTCGTCGCCCGTCGGCGTCATGACGACCTTGACGACGGTCGGCACGCAGGCCGCGTCGGTGACGTAGCGGATCCGGCGGACCCCGCCGGTCTCGGCGGCGCTGCGCGCGTAGACGTCGTCGGCCACGGCGGCCCACTGGCGCAGCGAGGGGAGCAGCGAGTCGTACGCGTCGGGGACGTCGGAGGCGACGGCGTACACGGCCTGCACGCGGGCGCCGTCGGTGCCGCAGCGGCCCTGCGCGGGCAGAGGCGAGGACGTGGGCGTCGGGCTCGGCGAGGGGGACGCCGTCGGGCCCTTCTTGCCGCCGCCGCCGGTGCCGGTGCCGCCGCCGTTCTTCGGCGCGCGGACGTCGACGCCCTCGGGTGCCGCGTCGGGGCCAGGGGTGCACATGCCGGGGTGCCCGACGACGTCGTACCCGCCGACGCAGGGGCCGCGCTCCGCCTTGCGCAGGTCGCGCAGCACCATGCCGCGCGCGGCCGCGTCGTTCGCCGGGGGGCGCGAGGCGGACGCGCCGTCGGTGACGGCGGCGGAGGCGTTCGAGGTGAGGAGGACAGGGACGACGGCGGCCGTGAGGATGGCGGCACCCAGCGCGATGCGACGGTAGGTCGAAGAGGGCATGCAGTCCTATCGAGCGGCCTGGACCCGGCCTTGACTAGTCCGGAACGCCTGGTCCAGACGCGAAAGTCGGTTACGCCGTCACGCGGCGTAGCGACCTTCCGGACGTCGCGGCGCGAAGCCGGTCATCCCGCCGAGGCGAAAACTATTTCTCGTTGCTCTCGCGGAACACCCTGACCGCGGCCGCTCTGTCCGGTACCTGAAGCTTGCGCAGGATCGCCGAGACGTGGGTGCGCACCGTGACGGCGGAGACGAACTGCTGCTCCGCGATCTCGGCCGTCGAGCAGCCGTGCGCCAGCAGCCGCAACGTCTGCCACTCCCGCTCGGTGAGCCGCGCGCCGCGGCCTCTGCCGACGCGGCGTTCGTCGCGGCCGCGGAACTCCGCCATCAGCCGCAGCACCAGCCCGCGGGGCAGCGCCGCCTCGCCCGCGAGGACGGCGCGCAGCGCATGCGGGAGACGTTCCGGGTCGATGTCCTTGAGCAAGTAGCCCGACGCACCCGCCCGGACCGCGTCGAACAGGTCCGTGTCGTCCCGCGAGACGGTGAGCATGACGATCGTCGTCCCTGGCACCTCGCGGGCGATCGCGCGGGCGGCCGTGACGCCGTTGCCCGGCATGTGCACGTCGAGCAGGCAGACCGAGGGGTTCGTCGCGCGCGCCACGTCGACCGCCGTCGGCGCGTCGGCCGCCTCCCCCACGACCTCGAACCCCGCCTCCTCCAGCGCGAGGCGAACCCCGAGCCGGGTCGGCGCGTGGTCGTCGGCCACGACGACGCTCGTCACGGCAGCACGACCTCGACCTCGATGCCGCTGGGCCGCGCCCGCCGCACCGTGAGGACGCCGCCCAGCGCGGCGGCGCGCTCGCGCATGCTGACGATGCCGAGCCGCCCGGCGGCCGGCGGCGCGTCGAGGTCGAACCCGCGGCCGTTGTCGCTCACCCGCAGCAGCACGCCGTTCTCGCCGGAGAGCCGGACGTGCACCCGCGTCGCCGCGCCGTGCCGGGCGGCGTTCGTGATCGCCTCGCGGGCGATGCGCAGCAGCGCCTCCTTGGCGTCGCCGGACACGTCCACGGGCGCCAGCTCGAGGGTGACGTGCGTGCCGAGCCGGCCCGCGACGTCCTCGGCGGTGTGCGCGAGCGCCAGGTCCAGCGGCTCGTCGATGTCGCTGGTCAGCGCGGCGATGGCGCGCCGCGACTCGTCGAGCGCGCGCTCCGCCGCCGAGCAGACGTCCCACAGGTCCTCCGAACGCCGTCTCGCCAGCATCCTGGTCCGCGTCACGACGTACGCCAGCTCCTGCGCCAGGCCGTCGTGCAGCTCGCGCGCCATGCGGCGGCGCTCCTCCGCGACGATCGCGGCGGCCCGGTCGCGCCAGTAGCCGCGGATCTCGTGCAGCGCGCCGCCGAGGAGGACGAGGTACGAGGCGAGCCGGAGCAGGTCGCCCACCGCGACGCCCGCCGAGTACGTCGTCACGGTGGTGCCGGCCGCTGCGGCGTGCGCGCCGGCCGCGAGGATCGTCGCGACGGCGAGCCACCCCAGCAGCGCGTCGCCGGGCGTGCCGGCCCGGCGCCGGACGAAGCCCACGGCGGCCACCGCCGACGCGAGCGCCGTCACCCCGAGGACCACCGCGAGCGACGGCGCCGTGTCCCACACCCGCTCCCCCCGGGTCGCCGTGGGGACGGTCCCGAGCCGCGCCGCGACGGCGTAGCAGCTCACCACGACGATGCCGGTGAGTGCCGCGACCGCGACCTCGTCGGCGTACATCCACCGCGGCGGGTCCACGGCGCGCAGTGGGACATGTGCGGCCGCCGCGAGCAGCAGCGCCCCCGCGAGCCGGGTCAGCGCGCCGGCCCAGACCGTACGGCTCGGGACGACGTCACCCGCGGCCATCGGGAGGACCGTGAAGAGCAGCGTGCCCGCCGCGAGGTGCGCGAGCGCGAGCACGACGAACAACTCCGCGGCCTTGCGGCGCTGGCGGAACCGGCCGAACGCGATGACCGCCACCAGCACAGCCACGAGCGCCGCCGTCGTCTGGATGACGAGGTTGGCGCCGGGGGCGTCGCGGATCAGGACGCGCGGCTCGGCGACGGTCAGCGCCACGACGTACGCCGTCACGATCGCGGTCGCCCAGGCGACCATCCGGGTCGGCACCCCGCCAGCCTCCGCCGTTCCCCGGCCGGTGGCTAGAGGCAGGTCCGCGACGCGGCGGCGTCGAAGGATCGCTGTCCCTACGTCCTTTCGGAGCTCTCGTGCGCCGCCTCTCCTTGCTCGCCGCCGCCGGCCTCGTCGCCGCCGGCCTCGCGATGCCCACGTCCGCCGCCGCCGCGTTCACCGCGACCGCGTACACCATCAACGTCGTCGACGGCCCGAACGACGACGAGCACATCGCCATCGACGCGACGCTCTACGTCCCCGCCGGCGTCGACGCGGCCAACCCCGCGCCCGCCGTCGTCGCGGCCCACGGCTTCGGCGGCAGCAAGGCCGACTTCGCGGCCGGCGAGGCGCCGTTCCTCGCGGGTCACGGCTACGTCGTCCTCGCGTACTCCTCGCGCGGCTTCGGCGCGACCACCGGCGAGATCGGGCTCGACTCCCCCGACTACGACGTCAAGGACGTCCAGCAGATCCTCACCTGGCTCGCCAACCGGCCCGAGGTGCTGCTCGACGCGCCGGGCGACCCGCGCGTCGGCATGATCGGCCCGTCGTACGGCGGCGGCATCCAGCTCATGGCCGCGGAGTACGACCGGCGCATCGACGCGATCGTGCCGTTCATCACGTGGAACTCCCTCGTCTACGCCCTCGACCCGAACAACGAGGGCCGCGGCTTCCGGCACGAGCCGAAGCTCGGCGTCTTCAAGCACGAGTGGACGTCGCTGTTCTTCGGCCTCGGCACCGCGCAGCCCGTCGCGTCGCAGCCCGGCGCGACCATGCCGCCGCGCGAGTGCCTCGGCTTCGTGGACGGTCTCTGCCAGGCGTACTACACGTCGATGGCGACGGGGAACGCGACCCCCGGGACCCTGACGCTGCTCGCGAAGTCGTCGCCGGAGACCCTGAAGCGCCGGCTGACCGTGCCGACGCTGCTCATCCAGGGGCAGCGCGACACGCTGTTCAACCTCAACGACGCCATCGCCAACTACACCGCGCTGCGCCACAACGGTGCCCCCGTGAAGATGCTGTGGGTCAACGGCGGGCACGGCTACACCGACGCGCCCGGCGAGCGTTCGTGGACCGACCCGTCGCGCGACGTCATCGCGTCGCGGGTGCTGGCCTGGTACGACCGCTACCTGCGTCAGGACACGACCGTCTCGACCGGCGACGGCTTCGAGTACTTCAGGGACTGGGTGTCGTACGACACGACCGGCTCCGCGCAGCCGGCGTACGCCTCCGCACCGGCGTTCCCCGTCGGCACGCCGCAGCGGCTGTTCCTGTCCGGCGACGGCACGCTGACGGCGGACCGTACGGCGGTCAAGCCGGGGACGGCGACGTTCGTGAACCCGCCCGCCGGCGCGCCGGTGTCGTACTCCGAGACGTCGAACTTCCAGCAGAGCCACTTCTCGTCGGTGCCCGCGACCGATGCGCCGGGGACGTTCGCGGCGTTCACCGCGGCGCCGTTCGCGGCGGACACCGACGTCGTCGGCGCACCCGTCGCGACGGTCAAGCTGACATCGGCGATCGGGCTCGCGACGGTGTTCGCGAAGGTCTACGACGTCGCGCCCGACGGCACCACGACGCTGGTCCGCCGGCTCGTCGCGCCGGTCCGCGCCACGAACCTGTCGGGGCCCACGACCATCACGCTCGCGGGCTTCGCGCACCGCTTCGCGGCCGGTCACTCGCTGCGGCTGGTGCTGGCGGCGACGGACGCGGCGTACCGCGCGCAGCAGGTGCCGACGTCGTACGGCGTGGTCGTCGACCCGGCGCACCCGGGCTCGCTGACGATCCCGGTGGTCTAGCGCTCCCTGCCCGCGCGAACTTGGGATGCCTGATGGCCCCTGGCCCGCTCAGCGGCATCCCACGTTCGGGGCGGGACCCTGCTAGAGGCCGAGGCCCTTGGCGATGTTGGTCTTGAGGATCTCCGACGTGCCCTCGTAGAGGCGCATTGCGCGCACCATGCGGGCGTACCGCTCGATGCCCATCTCCGTCATGTAGCCGTTGCCGCCGTACACCTGGATCGCGCGGTCGGCGACGCGGCCGACCATTTCGGACGCGACGTACTTGGCCTTCGCGGCCCACGTACGGCCGTCGCCGCCGTTGTCGATCGTGTCGCTCGCGACGTAGGTCAGCAGGCGGGCCTGCTCGAGCTCGCAGAGCGAGTCGACGATGTGGCCCTGGACGTACTGGTTCTTGCCGATCGGCTTGCCGAACGCCTCACGCGTCTTGGCGTAGTCGAGCATCTTGCCGAGCAGGTGCTGGGCGACGCCGACGGCGTTGGCGGCGATCTGGATGCGGCCGCCGTTGATCCACTTCATGGCCGAGTAGAAGCCGTAGCCCTCGCGGCCGAGGATCTGCTCGGCGCCGACCTCCATGTCCTCGAACACGAGCTCGGCCTGGTGGTTGTCGTACATCGTCTGCTGCTTGCGCGCGACGGTGAACCCCGGCGTGTCGGTGTCGACGAGGAAGCACGTGATGCCGCCCTGCGCGCCCTTCTCGGGGTCGGTGACGGCGAAGAGGAGGACGTAGTCGGCCTCGGCGCCGTGGGTGATGAAGTGCTTGCGGCCGTTGACGACGTAGCCGCCGGAGCCGGTCGCCACCGCGCGCGTCTTGATCTTGGTCGCGTCGGAGCCGGCCTCGGGCTCGGTCAGCGCGAACGCCGCCTCCCGCTCGGCCCGCATCGTCGGCATGAGGTAGCGCTCGCGCTGCTCCTCGTTGCAGTCGAGGAGTACGGGCGTCGGGCCCTCGACGTTCGGGAGGAGGCCGCCGCCGGCGGCGAGGTACGAGCCGGTCTGCGCGACGGCCTCGTACGCCAGCGCCATGCCGAGGTAGCCGATGCCCGCGCCGCCGACCTCCTCCGGCATGAACAGCCCGTAGAAGCCAGCGGCGACACTCTTCTTGCGCAGCGCGCGCCGCATCTCGACGGCACCGGTGATGTGCCCGGTCTCCTGCAGCTCCTGGGCGTGCTGTTCCTCGAGCGGGCGCGCCTCGCGCTCGACGAAGTCGCGCAGGGCGTCGGTGAGGGCGACGTACTCCTCGGGGATGGCGACGACGGACACGGGAGCCTCCGAGAGCAGATACCGAACGGCGTTCGGCCAGCGTACGCCTTTCCGGGTTCCCGCCCGCGCCCGTCCTGCGGCACGTACCGTGACAGTCCGCTTCCGTGTCCCTGGGGGGATCCTTCGTGCGCCTCGTCTCGTCCTTCGCCGCTGCCTCGCTCGCGCTGGGCGGCCTCACCGCCGCCGCCTCACCCGCCGCCGCGGCCGACTCCGTCATCGAGCTGCCGATGAACCACGTCAACGACATGTTCGTCGACGACGCGCGCAGCCACCTGTTCCTCACCGGTGGCGGCTCGCACGGCGTCCACGTCCGCGACCTCGCGGGCGGCCCCGTCGCGGTCATCGACAACCAGCCCGGCGCGGCGGCGATGGCGGTCTCCTCGGACGGCAGCACCCTCTACGTCGCGCTGTTCAGCGGCGACGCGATCTCGGCGATCGACACGACGACGCTCACGGAGGTGGCGCGCTACGCGACCGGTGCCGCGACCTGCCCGCGCGGCCTGGCGGTGAGCGGTACGCAGCTCTGGTTCGGGTACGGCTGCAACAGCGGCGGCAACATCGGCGTCGTCGAGCTCGCCGGCGAGGAGCCGGCCGTCACGCTCGCCCGCGCCCCTGTGGGCACCTCCTTCTCCGGCGCGCCGCTGGTCCACGTGTCCCCTGCCGAGCCGTCGCGCCTCGTCGCCGGCGTACAGGGGGTCAGCCCGGCGAAGATCCACCTGCTCACGATCGCCGACGGCGCCCTCACGGCCGTCGCCTCCCGCGAGGTCGGCTCGAACCTCGGCGACATCGCGATCACGAGCGACGGTCAGCACGTGATCACCGCGTCCGGAGCTCCGTACCAGCACCCGCGCTACAAGACCTCGGACCTGTCCAGCGACGGCGTCTACGGCACGAACAACCCGTACCCGACGGCGGTCGCCGTCGCGCCGACCGGCCACGTCGCCGCCGGTGTCAACGGCGTCTACGACCCGGACGTCTACGTCTACACCGCGGGCGGGCAGCTCCGCCGCGTCTACGAGGTCGACTGCTGCAACGCCTCCCACCAGCGGATCTTCCCCGGCGGCCTGGCGATGACCGAGGACGCGACCCGGCTGTTCGCCGCGAGCGACGACGGCTACCTCGGCCAGAAGGCGTACCTGCACATCCGGCAGGACCCGACGCTGTCCACGTCGACGATCGCGCTGACGAAGCCGGCGACGCCGAAGGTGAAGACGGCGTTCTCGGTCACCGGCAAGCTCGCCGGCACCGTCCCTGTCCCGGCGGGGACCTCCGTGCAGGTGTCGCGGACCAGCAAGTACGGCACCGTCGCGCGTCCTGCCGTGACCACCGCGGCGGACGGCACGTTCACGATCACGGACACGGTCTCCAAGCGCGGGTCGTACACCTACACCGCGTCCTGGGCGGGCGACGCGGACCACGTCGGCGCGACGAAGTCGCTGACGTTCAGCGTCGCCGGGCTCGTCCCCGCGCTGTCGATCACCACGAACGCGACGAGGTACCCGTACGCCTCGACGGTGCGTCTCCTCGCGCGGCTCGGCACGACGTACACCAACCGCAGGGTGGCTATCACGGCCACGCCGCTCGACCGGTCGACGAGGGCCGTCGCGAGCGGCACGGTCAGCTCCGAGGGGTACCTGCGCGCGACCCACTCGCCGGTCGTCCGGACCACGTACACCGCGTCGTTCGCCGGTGACGACGTCTACGAGCCGCGCAAGGTCACCAAGACGGTGCTGGTCCAGGTCCGCATCACGCAGAAGGTCTCCGGCTACTACGGCGCGTCGAACGGCTACTACCTCTACCGCCGCAGCGTCGACCCCACGATCACGGCCACGATCACGCCGCCGGCGGTCTACACCTGCGTGGAGTTCCTCGCGCAGCGGTACACGTCCGGCGCCTGGCGCACCGTCGCCGACCTCGCGTGCGCCTCCATGACCGACAGCGGGGTGTCCACGGTGACGCTCACCGGCGACCCGATGCCGGGCGTGCCGTACCGCGTGCGGTCGCGCTTCGCCGGGAACACGTACAACCTCCCGACGACCTCGGCGTACACCTACCTGAAGTTCACCTAGTCAGCCGGTCGTGGGCGCGCTCGGCGAGCAGGCCCGCGACGAACCACACCGGCGCGTACGCCGGCCGCACCAGCCCGCCGACGTGCAGCGGCACGGGGCGGGTGCCGCGCGGGCGCGCGTAGTCCCACGGCACCTCGCCCGCGACCTTCCTGATCGCCGCGCCGCTCGCCGCCTCGACGGCGAAGAACCCCGCGGCGTACGCCGCCCCGCGCTGCCACCACGGCCGCGCGCGCAGCGCGTCGTGGGCCGGCTCGAAGAGGTATGCCGCGGAGCCGTAGATGGGGAACATCCAGAGGTACGTGTGCGCCGCGAGCCGCCGGTCCTTGTCACGGAACGGCCCCTTCAGGCCGGTGAACAGCACCTCGAACACCCAGCCGCCGGCCCCGTAGGCGAGGAAACGCTCGTGCCGTCGCATGGCCGCGACGCTACAGCGAGGTTCACCCGTTCGGCGGAACGCAACCCTCGTACGGCGGGGTACAACGGATGACATGTGGGAGTACCGCTGGGCTGAGGTGGCAGCCGGGTCCGCCGAGGACGCCGAGCTGACGCGCCTCGGCGCCGACGGCTGGGAGGCCGTCGGGATGACCGTCACCGGCGAGCACTTCGGCAAGACCTGGGTGAAGGTCCTCTTCAAGCGCCAGGTCACGGTGCCCGCTCCCGCCGTCATCGACCTCACGGAAACGGCGCAGCGTACGTTCTAGTGCCCGTGGGGCCGCCGCCGTTCCAGACGTTCTTCGCCGACCACCGCGACGCGGTGTGGCGGCTGCTCGTCGCGACCGTCGGGCCGCACGACGCCGACGACTGCTTCCAGGAGACCTGGCTCGCCGCGCTGCGCGTCTGGCCGCCGGCGGAGGAGGAGAACCTGCGCGGCTGGCTGTTCACGATCGCGCGGCGCAAGGCGGTCGACGAGCACAGGTCGCGCGCCCGCAGGCCACTCGCCGTCGAGGCGCCGGAGCCCGTTTCCGACGTCGGCGGCACGGACCCGGAGCCGGCGCTCTGGGACGACGTACGCCGCCTGCCGGAGAAGCAGCGGGTCGCGGTCGTGCACCGGTTCGTCGCCGACCTGGACTACGCCGAGATCGGCGCCGTCATGGGCACCTCCGCCGAGGCCGCCCGCCGCAACGTCCACGAGGGCGTCACGAAGCTGAGGAAGACATGGCAGAGCTCGCGTTCCTGAAGAACGGTCCAGGCGCCCCCGCCGCCACGGTCGAGGCGTTCGTCGCGCGCGCGGGAGACGAGGCCGACGTCGCGGTGGCGCCGGTGGACGCGCCGTTCGGGCGCGTCTGGGTCGCGGTGACCGCGCGGGGGCTGGCGCGGGTGTCGTACGACGCGTACGACGACCTGCTCGCCGACCTCGCCGCGCGCGTCTCCCCGCGCGTCCTCGAAGCGCCCGCCCGCGCCGACGAGGTACGCCGCCAGCTCGACGGCTATTTCGCAGGCGAACGCACCATGTTCGACCTGGAGCTGGACTGGTCGCTGGTGCGGACGCCGTTCCAGCGGCGGGTGCTGGAGGCCACGGCGGCGGTGCCGTACGGCGCCTCGGTCACCTACACCGACGTCGCGACGAGCGCCGGCAGCCCGAAGGCCGTCCGCGCCGCGGGCAGCGCGCTCGGCGCCAACCCGCTCTGCATCGTCGTCCCCTGCCACCGCGTGCTCCGCGCGGGCGGGGCGCTCGGCGGGTACGCCGGCGGGCTCGACGCCAAGCGGTGGCTGCTGGCAAGGGAGGCCGATTCGCGTACGCTCCCGCGCTAACCGACACATCTGGAGCAGACCGTGACGACCGACGACCCGAACGCCCCCGCCGACCTCACGCCGGACGACACCGCGGGCGACCAGGGGATGGAGTACGTCGCCCTCGCCCCGCCCCCGCCCGGCCCCGGCAAGGTGGTCATCGCGACCGTCGCCGCCCTCGTCGTCGCCGCGGTGGGCGTCGGGATCTGGGCGTTCATCTACGCGCAGGCCGAGCGGGAGTACGTCGGCGTCGCCGTCGTCATCGGCCTCACCGTCGGCTGGGTCATGCGCGTCGTGTCGGGCCGCTCGACGCTGCCGGTACGGATCATCGCCGTCGTCGTCACGGCGATCGCGTGCGTGCTGGGGACGCTGTTCGGCGACGCGGCGTACACGGCCAAGGCGTACAACGCGGACTTCCTCACGGTGCTGAAGGACATCGCGCCGGACACGTTCGACACGCTGTCCAAGCGGCCGGCGCTGACGTTCGTCATCTTCGCCGCGGCGCTGGTGCTGGCGTTCCTCTCCGCCGGCCCGCAGAAGGCCAAGGAGGGGCGGGTCAAGAACGCCCCGCAGGTGGCGCCGCTCGAGTCGCTCACCGCCGACCCGCCGCACCCGGGCATCGACGACCTCGACGGCGACACCGCGCGCCGCGACGCGGAGTAGCTACTCGACGTAGACCGACGCGCCGAGCTCCACGAACTCCGCCGACTTCGCCTTCATCCCCGCGGTCAGGGCCTCGTCCTCGGAGACGCCCTGCGCGGCGGCGTACGCCCGCACGTCCTGCGTGATCTTCATCGAGCAGAAGTGCGGCCCGCACATCGAGCAGAAGTGCGCGGTCTTCGCCGGCTCCGCGGGGAGCGTCTCGTCGTGGTACTCGCGCGCCCTGTCGGGGTCGAGCGAGAGGTCGAACTGGTCGGCCCAGCGGAACTCGAACCGCGCGTCGGAGAGCGCGTCGTCCCACGCCTGCGCGCCGGGGTGGCCCTTGGCGAGGTCGGCGGCGTGCGCGGCGATCTTGTACGCGATGACGCCTTCCTTCACGTCGTCGCGGTTGGGCAGCCCGAGGTGCTCCTTCGGCGTGACGTAGCAGAGCATCGCGGTGCCGTACCAGCCGATCATCGCCGCGCCGATGGCACTGGTGATGTGGTCGTACGCCGGCGCGATGTCGGTGGTCAGCGGGCCGAGCGTGTAGAACGGCGCCTCGTGGCAGAGCTCGAGCTGGAGCTCCATGTTCTCCTTGATCTTGTTCATGGGGACGTGCCCAGGACCCTCGATCATGACCTGGACGTCGTGCTCCCACGCGACCTTGGTGAGCTCGCCGAGGGTCCGCAGCTCGGCCAGCTGGGCCTCGTCGTTGGCGTCGTAGATGGAGCCGGGGCGCAGGCCGTCGCCGAGCGAGAACGCCACGTCGTACTGCTTGAGGATCCGGCAGATGTCCTCGAAGTGCGTGTAGAGGAAGTTCTCCTGGTGGTGCGCGAGGCACCACGCGGCGAGGATCGAGCCGCCGCGGCTGACGATGCCGGTCTTGCGCTTGGCGGTCATGGGGACGTAGCGCAGCAGTACGCCGGCGTGGACCGTGAAGTAGTCGACGCCCTGCTCGCACTGCTCGATCAGCGTCTCGCGGTAGACCTCCCAGGAGAGGTCCGCGGCCTTGCCGTCGACCTTCTCCAGGGCCTGGTAGATCGGCACCGTGCCGATCGGCACCGGCGAGTTGCGGACGACCCACTCGCGGGTGGCGTGGATGTTCTTGCCGGTGGAGAGGTCCATGACGGTGTCGGCTCCCCAACGGGTCGCCCACGTCATCTTCTCGACCTCCTCCTCGATGGAGGAGGCGACGGCGGAGTTGCCGATGTTCGCGTTGATCTTGACGAGGAAACCGCGGCCGATCGCCATCGGCTCCGACTCGGGGTGGTTGACGTTCGCGGGGATGATCGCGCGGCCGGCGGCGACCTCGTCGCGGACGTACTCCGGCGTGACGCCCTCGCGGATGGCGACGTACTCCATCTCGGGGGTGATCTCGCCGCGGCGCGCGTAGGCGAGCTGCGTCACGGCCCTGTCGGGGTCGGCGGCGATGAGCGCGCCGCTCGGCGTCTCGACCACGTCGCCGCGCTCGCGGATCCACGGGTCCCGCAGCCTCGCGAGGCCGCGCTCGAGGTCGGTCGTGACAGTCGGGTCGGTGTACGGCCCTGACGTGTCGTACAGCACGACGCTGTCGCCGGTGGTGAGGCGGACCTCGCGCATCGGCACGCGGATGTCGGGACGGCTCCCCGGCAGGTACGTCTTCGAGGACGGCATGGCGTTCGCTCCCTACGCCGGCATGACCCGGACAGGTTCCAGCGGTCGGCGGCCCTCTAGCCGCCCTCTCAGCCCGGTCGGCCCGGACTCCCGCGACAGGGGTGCAGCCTACGTCAGACGAGCGTGGAGGGGACCACCCGGACAGGGAAGGGCACGTTCGTCTCGAATGCCTCGTCACCGCTGACGTCTCCGACGAGAACGTACGCGCCGTCGCGCAGCTCCCAGGCACGGAGCCGGACGGCGGCCGGGTCGAAGACCCAGTACGCCGGCGTGCCCGCGCGCTCGTACCGCTCGCGCTTCGCGCCGAGGTCGAAAGACCGCGTGCTCGGCGACAGCACCTCGACCACGAGCAGTGGCGCGGCGGGTAGCTCCTTCTCGGTGAAGTCCGCGCGCCGCGCCACGAAGACGTCCGGCTGCAACTCCGTGTCGTCCTCCGGCACGATCGCGAAGGGGCCCGGCAGCGTCTCGGCGTAGTCCGGCGTTGCCGCGCGGAGGATCACGAACAGCTCGGCGACGCCACGCTGGTGCATCCACCTGGGTGCGGGCGTCACGAGCAGGCACCCGTCGATGAGCTCGTAGCGGCGGCCGTCATCGGGCATCGACTCCAGGTCGGCCCGCGTGAACGGTCCCCCGCGCAGCGGCAGTGCGGTCACAGCAGTCATGGTGCCCCTTGGCTCGGTTCCCCGTCAGCCCAGGGTCGGCGACGGTGCGCGAACGGCACCAGCGCGCCGTCCACAGGCTTCCGGGCGATGTCCGCTAGATCTGCACAGATGTCGCCAGGAGCCCCACAGCGGGCGCGCGACCTGCTACGGCGCGCGCCCACTCGACGGCGTCGCACTCGACCTCCGCGCCGCCGGTCCCCGCGACGTACGTCCCCCCGGCGGGCCCGGTGAGCCGCAGCGTCACCGGCTGGCCGTGGCGGGCCGCCCACTCGCGCACCATGTCCGCGATGACGCGGCCCTCGACCTCGTCGACCTCCACGTCGCGACCGAGCGCCCGCGCCACGTCGAGCCGGTGCAGGAACGTGTCCCGCGTGTAGACGACGTCGAGCACCCACGCGACCGGCGTCCGGCCCTTCACGTCGAGCTTGGTCCAGATGCCGTAGCGCAGCACCAACGGCGTCCGCATCCGGTGCCGCAGCGCCGGCTCGACGAGGTCCGCGATCCGCGCGGCGATCTGGGGGCCGGTCATCGCGGCGTACTTGCGGATCTGCACCTCGTTGAGGCCGTCGACGGGGCCCGGCAGATCGAGCTTCTTCGCGAGCCGGATGCCGGCGAGGTACTGGCGCACGAACTCCTTCGGCTTGCGTACGCACTCGAGCCCGCCGAGCACGTGCGACGCCAGCGCCTTGACGGTCCAGCCGGGGCAGTCGGGGACCGGCGCCGCCCACTCCTCCTCGGTGAGCTCGAGGAGCGTCTGCGCGAGCCGCGTGTACTCGACCCGCGACAGCAGCGCGCCCTCGCCGCGCTTGATCTGCTTGATCGAGGAGACCGGTGTGCTCACAGCACCCTCGCCTCCCCCGCGTCCGCCACGAACGGCTTGCCCGCGCCGACCCACGCGACGACGCCGCCGTCGAGGTTCGCGACCGACGGCCAGCCCTGCTGCCGCAGGTACGCCGTCACCTGCGCCGACCGCGCCCCGACCTTGCAGACGACGCAGACGTCGCGGTCCTTCGGCACCTCGGCGACCCGCGCGAGCAGCCCGCTCATGGGGATGTGCGACGAGCCGGGGATGTGCCCGGCCGCCCACTCGTCGTCCTCGCGGACGTCGAGCAGGAACGTTCCTTCGGTCACGTCGGACGGCTGCAACGGGAGCTCCTACTTCAGCAGGCGGGACAGGCGGCGGTCGGCCAGCGGCTTGCCGCCGGTCTGGCAGGTGGGGCAGTACTGCAACGACTTGTCCGCGAACGACACCTCGCGTACGACGTCCCCGCACACCGGGCACGGCTCCCCGGTGCGGCCGTGGACGTTGAGGCCGGACTTCTTCTCGGCCTTGAGCTCGCCGGCCGGCAGGTCGCGCGAACGCTCCACGGCCGCGCTGATGACCGACACCAGCGCCTCGTGGAGGCGGTCGACCTCGCCGGCGTCGAGCGTTCCGGCGATCTTGAACGGCGACAGCCGCGCCGCGTGCAGGGCCTCGTCGGAGTACGCGTTGCCGACACCCGCGATGAGCGACTGGTCGGTCAGCGCGCCCTTGACCTGCACGCGCCGGCCTTCGAGGAGCCGGCCGAGTCGTAAGGCGGTGAACTCCGGCGACAGCACGTCGACCCCGAGGCGGTCCACGCCGGGGACGTCCTCCGGCCGCCGCACGACGTACACCGCGAGGCCCTTCTTCGTGCCTGCCTCGGTGAGGTCGAAGCCGCTGTCGTCGTCGAGGACGACGCGGAACGCGAGCGGGTTCTTGCCGCCGGGCCGGGCGAGCGCCGTGGGCTGCGAGTCCTTCCAGCGCAGCCAGCCCGCGCGGGCGAGGTGGATGACGAGGTGCAGCCCGGAGACGTCGACGTCGAGGAACTTGCCGTGTCGCGTGACGCCCGTGATCTCCAGTCCCTGGAGCCCGTGCGCCGGCGGGTCGAACGTCTTCAGCGCGCTGATCGCGACGGGCTCGACGCGGGCGACGACGCGGCCGACCGCGCGGGCGGTGAGCCAGCGCGCCAGCGACTCGACCTCGGGCAGCTCGGGCACGAGCGTTAGTCTCCCCGCGTGATCCTCGACGAGCCACCTCGGGGCGGCTTCTACCGGCCGGAGATGCTCGCGCTGTCGGGCATCGAGCAGATGCGCGCGGGCATCGAGGGGCGCTCCGTACCACCGCCGATGCACCACCTGACCGGCATGCGGCCGACCGCGATCGGGCCCGGTACGTCGACGTTCACGATGCCGTCCACGGGCTGGCTCGTGTCGCACCACGGCGTCATCAGCGGCGGCATCCTCGCCGCGCTCGCGGACGGGCCGCTCGGCTGCTCGATCCAGTCGACGCTGCCGCCCGGCACGGTCTACACGACGTCCGAGCTGTCGATGTCGTACCTCCGCCCGGCGTTCCCCGACGGCCGCGACATCACGGCGAAGGGGCGGGTCATCCACGCGGGGCGTTCGCTCGCGCTGTCCGACGCGGTGGTGACCGACGCCGACGGCCGCGAGCTGGCGCACGCGACGAGCCGCTGCTTCGTCTTCCCGCCCGTCGACCCGCCGCCCCGCCCGGCCGAGCTGCCTGTGCTGGAGCCCGTGACGTACGACACCCCGGACCCGTACCTGCGCGAGCCCGTCGGCACCGTCCTCGGCGCCGAGGCCGACCGGATGAGCGGGTACGACCTCTACCGCGGCTGCGTCTCCGGCGCCGTCGAACCGCCGCCGCTGCACTACGTCACCGGATCGCGCCCGGTCGAGATCGGCGAGGGCGAGACGACGTGGGCGATGCCCGCGAGCCCGTGGCTGTGCAGCCCGACCGGCTTCGTCGAGGGCGGCTTCCTCGTCTACCTCGCCGACTCCGCCATCGCCACGGCGAGCGCGACGCTGGCACCCGCGGGCACGGCGTCGGCACCGATCGACATCACGGTGAAGTTCATCCGCCCCGCGCCGCCCGACGGCCGCGTCCTCACCGCCGTCGGCCGCGTCGTCAACCACGGCCGCAGCATCTCCGTGGCGACCGCCGAGATCCGCAACGCCGACGGCAAGCTCGTCGCGACGGCCCTCGGCTCGTCGATGCTGCTGCCAGGACGTTCGCTGAGCAGAGCCGTCGCTGTCGAGGACGAGACGGCCTAAGGGACGCCCGCGACGGCGCCCGCGACGGTGGCCGCGTGCCCGGATACCGGTGAAGTTGCCTGCCGTTGACGGGAAGTCGCCGGTCACCTGGTTACTGGTGAGTAGCGACGTCGCGGCTCACCAGTTCGTGCTCGGCCGCTGTCGCTACTCACCAGTAACTTCGGGCAGCGGCGGCGGCGGCTGGCTGGCTGGCCTCACCGCACGACGTGCACCACGCCCCGCATGCCGTACCGGTAGTGGCCCGGCAGGTGGCAGGCGAAGTACGCCATCCCCGCCTCCGCGAACGTCACCGTCGTCGTCGCCGTCTCCCCAGGCCCGACCGTGACCTCGCCGGGCCGGTCCTCGTGCGCCGGCTCGGTGCCCTTCTCGTGCCTGGACTGCAGCGCCGCGTCGCCGACGATGAGCTCGTGGCCGATCGGGTCGTCGTTGCGGATCGTGAACGTGATCGGCACGCCGCGCGGCACCTTCACCGACGACTCGGAGAACGCCGACCACCGCACGTCGAGCACGGCGTCGGTCGTCGTGACGCGGGCCTCGGCCGACCCGCAGGCCGGTGCCGCCGCGAGGGCGAGCACCGGCCAGAACGCGGCGAGCCTCATGCCGTACGCCGCCCGCGGAACGAGCTCACCGCCGCCGCCGTCAGCAGCGAGCCGGCCATCACCGCGACGGCGATCGCGGGGGCAGGGGACTCGTCGTACGGCTGCGGAAAGCCGGGTGAGCCGGGCGCGATGTTGAAGCCGGCGGCGACCATGGACGGCTCCTGGACGCCGTTCGCGTCGATGGCGAGGTCGCCCGTGAGGTCACCGGCGGGTCCGGACACCGTGACCTTCGTCAGCCATCCCGAGTCGGGCACCCAGTCACCGGTCTTGTCGTCGCGGAGGTCGCGGAGCAGCGACTCGCTCGCGGCGTCGTCGTACTCGATGGACAGCGTGGCGTTCGTGCCGATGCGTGTCGTGGAGAGCAGGTTGGGGCGGCGGTCGGTGAGCAGGTAGACGTCGGCCTCGACCCGCTCGCGGGCGTCCTTGCCGAGCGCGAGGATGCGCAGCGGTACCCAGGGGTTGGCGGTCGGGATCGTGATGTGGACGGGCGTGCCGTCACCGATGTTCTGGCCCCGCTTCTTCGCCTCGTTCGCGTCGAACGCCGCCGCCAGGAAGATCGGGCTGCGCCGCGCGTAGAAGTCGAGGACCTCGGGCGCGTCCGGCGGGAGCCGGAAGCCGTGCTCGGTCGCCCACTCGCCGACGGCCTTGCCACCGCCCTTGAGGACCGTGATGTCGAGGGCGTCGACCTTGACCTTCATGATCACCTCGGCGTCTCCCTTGGAGGCCAGCGCGGTCGGCGCGGCGAAGCGCGCGCTCTCGGCGACCGCCGTCGTCTCGCGGATGAGACGCTGGAGCGTCCAGTCACCGCCGCGCTCGACCTTCGTCGGAACGCCGGGCAGCGGCGTCAGCGACCCGAAGGCCCCTCCCCCGCCCGCGAACGCGAACGACGTGACGTAGTGCTCGACGCCGTCGTGGTATCCGGCGAACGTCGTGGTGCGCAGCAGGTTCACGGCGCCGTTCGGGCCGATGAGCCCCCCGCACGCGACCGCCGGACCGGCCACCCCCACCAGGAACGCCACCGTCGCGCCCGCCACCGCCAGCACTCGCCTCATCGCCGTCCTCCGTCGCCTCGTCGTGTGGGGGTGTGACGGGGCGCGCGGCGGGACGGTTCCGCGCAGAATGCCGTTCGTGGTCACCGTCGTCACCGGAGCGAGCCGCGGCATCGGCGCCGCGACGGCGCTGCGCCTCGCGGCGGCGGGCCACGACCTCGTCCTCGGCTACCGCTCCCACGCCGCCGCGGCCGCACGGGTCGAGGCGGAGGTCGTACGACACGGCGTCCGGTGCGTGACCGTGCCAGGGGACGTACGGGACGCGGGCGACGTGGACGCGCTCTTCGCCGCGGCCGAGCCCCTCGGCCCGGTCACCGGCCTCGTCGCCAACGCCGGCCTCACCGCGCACATCGGCGACCTCGCGGACACACCCGTGGAGGTCATCGAGACGGTGCTCGACGTCAACCTCCTCGGCGTCGTCCTCTGCTGCCGCCGCGCCGCGCAGGTCATGGGTCCGGGCTCCGCGATCGTCAACGTCTCCTCCTCCGCCGCGACGCTCGGGTCGCCGCACGAGTACGTCCACTACGCCGCCGCCAAGGCCGGGGTCGACGCGCTCACGGTCGGCCTGGCGAAGGAGCTGGCGCCGCGCGGCATCCGCGTCAACGCCGTGGCCCCCGGCCTGGTCCGCACGGACATCCACGCCGGCGCGGGCGAGCCGGGCCGCATCGAGCGCGTCAAGGGCAGGGTGCCGACCGGCCGGGCCGGCGAGCCTGACGAGGTAGCTCCGGCGATCGCGTGGCTGCTCAGCGACGAGGCGTCGTACGTCACCGGCGCCGTCCTGCGCGTGGCCGGTGGGCTGTGATCGAGGTACGCCGCGCCGCCGAGCGCTTCACGACGCGCACCGACTGGCTCGACTCGCGGCACTGCTTCTCGTTCGGGCCGCACTACGACGCCGCCAACACCCATCACGGCCTGCTGCTCGTGAGCAACGACGACGTCGTGCGCGCCGGGAGCGGCTTCCGTACGCACCCGCATCGCGACATGGAGATCGTCACGTGGGTGCTCGACGGCGAGCTGCGGCACGAGGACACGCTGGGCAACCGCGACGTCATCTACCCCGGGCTCGCGCAGCGGATGAGCGCGGGCACCGGGATCTGGCACAGCGAGCTGTGCCCGCGCGGCGGGACCGACGTGCGCTTCGTGCAGATGTGGGTGCGGCCGGACACCGAGCGGGCGGACCCGTCGTACGAGCAGCTCGACGTCGCGGCCGAGCTGGCTCGCGGCGGCCTGCACGCGATCGCGTCCGGGCGCGGGCACGACGCGGCCATCTCGATCCGCCAGCGCGACGCCGTGCTCTGGGCGGGCAGGCTCCGCGCGCACGAGACCGTCACCGGGCCCGACAACCGGCACGTGCATCTCTACGTCGCCCGCGGCACCGCCGCCCTCGACGGCGCCGGGGACCTGGGGGAGGGCGACTCCGTACGCCTCGTCGCGGCCGGCGCGCCGCGCCTCACCGCGGGTGAGGACGGCGCCGAGGTGCTGCTCTGGGAGACGGCCTGACGCCAGCTCGTTCCCCACCTGCGGGCGGGCCCGTTCTTTGAAGATCACGACGCTCGAGACCGGCGCACGAACGTCAAGGAACGAGGCGAGCGCTCGGTGCGCACGGACCGCTACGCGCGCAGCAGGCCCTCGGCGCGCAGCGTGTCGCGCAGGCCGTCCTCGAGGTGGCGCGTCGTGTAGCCGAGCTCGGCGCGGGCCTTGGCGTCCGAGGCCCAGAACGTCACGCCGTCACTAGTCGAGACGAGCTCGCGCATGTTCGGCGGGTAGCCCAGGAGCGGCCCGACGAGCGGGCCGAGCGGCGCGACCGCCCTGACGAACGACACCGGCACCGTCAGCCGCGGCGCCCGCCGCCCGGCGACCCGCGCGGCGCAGGACACGATGTCGCCGAGCGTCGTGATGTCGCCGCCGAGGACGTACGACTCCCCGGGGCGCCCGGCGTCGAGCGCCCGCAGGATGCCGTCGGCGACGTCGTCGCGGTGCACCGCCGTCACGCCGAACTCTGGGAACGCCACCGCCGGCAGCCGCCCGCGCGCGACCTTGCGCACCACGTCGCCGATGACGCTGTGGTCGTGGGGGCCGTAGACCGCGCCGGGCTGCGCGACGACGCACGGCAGCCCGGCCGCGATCTGCCGCCGAGCCTCCCTGTGGGCGAGGTGCTTGGTCTCGTCGTAGTACGACGTGAAGCGCCCGGGGTGCTCGTGGCCCTCGTCCACGACGGCGCCCTTGGTGTCGCCGAACGCCACGACGGAGGAGACGTACACGACCTTCGTCGTGCCCGCGTCGAGGGCGGCGGAGAGGACGGTACGGGTGCCGGTGACGTTGGCCTCGTACATCGCGGGCCGCCGCTTGGCGGGGATGCCGACCTCGTAGACGGCGGCGCCGTGGATCGCGGCGTCGGCGCCCTCGAGCCCGGACCGGATCGCGTCGGGAGACGACAGGGAGCCGGCGACGAGCGCGCAGCCGAGGTCGCGCAGGGATGTGGCAGCGGCGGGCGTCCGGACGAGCGCCACGACGTCGTCACCGCGCTCCCGCAGGCGGCGCGCGACCTCGCCCCCGATGAAGCCCGTACCCCCGGTCAGGAACACCTTCATGTGAACGCAGCGTAACCGGCAGGCATGGACCGCGCCGCGCGCGGGCAGGGGTACGGCATGGCCGAGCCCTCCGGCGACGATCGCGTCGTCGCCGACCGCTACCTGCTCCACGAGCAGGTCGGCAAGGGGGGCATGGGCACCGTCTGGCGCGCCGACGACCAGGTGCTCGGCCGCTCCGTCGCGGTCAAAGAGGTCCACCTCCAGCCAGGCCTGCCCGCCGACGAGCGCGAGGCGCTGCAGGAGCGCGTCATGCGCGAGGCGCGCGCCGCCGCGATGCTCAACCACTCCGGCGCCGTCACCGTCTACGACGTCGCGGAGGACGAGGGCCAGGCGTACATCGTCATGGAGCTCGTAGACGCGCCGACACTCGCCGACATCGTGCAGGAGAACGGCCCGCTGCCCGCCGCGGAGGTCGCGCGGATCGGCCTCGCCGTCCTCGACGTCCTCGCCGCCGCGCACGCGTCCGGCATCGTGCACCGCGACCTCAAGCCGGGGAACGTCCTCGTGGCCGGCGACTCGGTCAAGCTCACCGACTTCGGCATCGCGCAGATCAAGGACGACCCGCGCCTGACGTCGACGGGGATCGTGCTCGGCTCCCCGTCGTACATCTCCCCCGAGCAGGCCCGCGGCGAGCCGGTCACGCCCGACACCGACCTGTGGGGGCTCGGGGCGACGCTGTTCTACGGCGCGTGCGGGCGGCCGCCGTTCGACCGCGGGGAGCCGATCGCCACGCTCACCTCCGTCGCGCACGACGACCTCGAGGTCGACTCGTGCGCGGGCACGCTGGCCCCGGTGCTGTACGCGATGCTCGCGAAGGACCCCGCGCAGCGCCCGAGCGTCGCGGACCTGCGCGCGATGCTCACGACCGTCGCCAACGGCGGCACGGTCGACGTGGCCCCGCCGCCGACCGACGCGACCCAGCCGATGGCACCGACCCTCGCGACTCCCGCGCTGGCGCCGCGCCGTACGACGCCGGTCGCCGACACGCCCGTACGCCGCTCCTGGTGGCGGATCCCGCTCGTCGTCCTGCTGCTGCTCGGCGCGGCCGGGCTGGCGGCGTTCGTCGGGCTGCGCGGCCGCGGCCCCGCCGTTCCCGGCGTCCCCGACAGCAGGCCGCGGGACGTGGCCGGGGTGACGTTCGTGACGTACACGCACCCGTCCCAGGGCTGGACCGTCCACTACCCGAAGGGCTGGACCATCCAGCCGCGCACCGACTACGCGACCGACTTCCGCGAGCCCGGCACCGGGCGCTACCTGCGCGTCGGCTTCACCGACACGCCGGGCAACGACGCCAAGGCGGCCTGGGAGTCCGGCGCGCAGGGCTTCGCGCGCACGCACGGCGGCTACCAGCAGATCCGCATCGAGGACGCGGAGTACCGCGGCTACGAGGCGGCCGTCTGGGAGTACCGCTGGCGCGAGACCAACCTGCTGCACGCCATCAACCTCGGCTTCGTCACCGGCGGCAAGGGCTACGCGCTGAACTTCCAGACCCGCGAGCCCGACTGGGAACGTTCGCGGGACCTCTTCGAGGCGATGAAGGAACGGTTCGAGCCCGCAGGGTAGAGCGCCCGTACGGCGAATCCCCTGAGCATGTCCTCGCGCCTCGCGCTGCTCGCCCTGGCGGGCGCCGTCCTCGTCCCCGTCTCCCCCAGCGTCGCCGCGCCGCCCGCCGGCGCGATCTCGAAGAACGTCGAGTACGTCACGACGCTGCCCGAGATGGCGACCGCGATCTCCATCAACTTCATCGGCAAGACGATGTTCGTGTCGACGCAGACGGGCCTGTTCTCGTACGACGTGAGCAACCCGCGCGCGCCCAAGCTCGTCGGCGCGCTGCCGCAGGAGATCTGGGAGAACGAGGACGTCGACGTCGACCCCGTACGCAAGCTGGTGTTCATCAGCCGCGACCCGCGCCCGGCGCCCGGCCTGCCGGCCAGCTACCTCCCCAAGGGCAGCATCGCGATCGTCGACGTGAGCAACCCCGCCGCCATGACCGTGAAGAACGTCGTCGTCCTCGACGGCGGCCACACGACGACCTGCGTCGAGAAGTGCCAGTGGCTCTGGACCGGCGGCCCGTCCACGTACACCGGCCCCGTCGGCGCCCAGCCATCCGCGTGGAAGGGCCGGCCGATCTTCGGCACCGACCTGCGCGACCCGGCCAACCCCAAGGCGTGCCCCAAGCCGATCGACACCGCCCGCAACGACGGCGTCACCGACTACGCGCACGACGTCCAGGTCGACTCGCGCGGCATCGCGTGGGTCAGCGGGCGCGGCGGCGTCCGCGGCTACTGGACCTCCGGCCGGCACTACGACCCCGTGACGCGCAAGAAGCGCACGGCCGACGGCTGCAACCCGATCCCGTACGGCGGCGGCGGCACCACCATCGGCCGCGACGGCCCGCTCATGCACAACGCCCTGCGCCGCGGCGACGTCCTCGTCGGCACCGAGGAGAACATCACCTCCTCGTGCGAGACCTCCGGCAAGGCGGCGACGTTCGACCTGAAGGGCACGTACGGCGGCGCGGGCTGGACGAACAAGAAGCACCGCATGCGGACGCTGGACACGTGGACGCCGGCCGACGCCGAGGGTGCCACCGGCTGCGCGTCCGCGCACTACGTGTCGGACCGCGGCGACGGCGTGCTGGCGTGGGCGTTCTACGGGCAGGGCACGCGCTTCCTCGACGTGAGCAACCCGCGCCGCATCCGCCAGATCGGCTACTACCGGCCCGACAACGCGTCGGCCTGGGCGGCGTACCACTACAAGGGGTACGTCTTCGTGGCCGACAACGACCGCGGCGTGGACGTCATCAAGCTCACCGCGAAGGGCGGCGGCAAGGCGCCGACGCTGCAGGCGCCCGCGCTGCGGCGCGACGCCGTGGCGCTGCGCTTCAAGCCCAGCGCGGCCCTCGGCTGGCTCTGCCCGACGCCCCGCTAGCGCGTCACGGGTTCGGCACGGGTACGGGGCCGCCGCCGGCTCGGACGACGACCCCGCACCGCGCACCCTCAGGCGATCAGACCCGTCGGGTCACCGCGCGGATGCCGTTGCCGTCGCCCTGCTGGAAGTTGTTCTGCGTGATCACGCTGTTCATGAGCTGCTTGACGCCCAGGTACGTGAGGTCGTTGTGGGCCAGGCCGAGGCAGTGGCCCATCTCGTGACGGAACACCCCGGCCCAGTACGAGCCACCGGCCTTGTACTTGTCCGAGTTGATCCAGATGATGCAGCCCTGCGCGTTCGTCACGCCACCGACGTTCCACAGGACCGGCACGGCGCAGCCGAGGGTGTTGGCACCGGTGCCGCACTTGGTCTGGAACCCCGCGGTCGGGACCATGCGGATGAGCCAGGCGTCCTCGTACGACGTGCACTGGTAGCAGGTCGGGACCGCGGTGTTGGTGGTGTTCCCGCCCCAGACCTGCGGGATGCCCGGCGACTGGGCGTTGACCGCGGCCACCGCGCCTGACACGTAGCTCTCGGCGTTGTAGATGCCGGCGTCGCTGTACTGCAGCTTCCACTTCATCGACGCGCCGAAGTTCGTCGAGTCGTCAGCCTGGTCGGGGCCTTGGTGGTACCAGTAGTAGCCGCCGCCGGTCGACACACCGGAGTTGGCCGCGAAGCGTTGCGTCGCGGCCTGGGCCGGAGACGCGAAGAGGGTGAGGGCCGGGAACACGGCCATGGTCATGACGACCATCGTCCGGAGCCGGCGTGGGGTACGTCGCGTGCGCGAAAGGGTCACAGGATGCCAATGTTCGAGGGGATGGAGGGGGTCGGAGAGCCCGACCTGTCCACCCTCCCCCGCGGTGCACGGTGCCGCCTATGGCTCTTTTGAGCCGTTTCCGACGGTTCGTGTGACTACGTCCACGCCGCGTGAACCTCGCTGCGCCCGCGCGGCTCTCCTCCTGTGCAGTCCCAGCCAAGAAGGAGCCCCTCGTGCGCAGCATGCTCGCGGCCGCCCTCGCCGCCACCGTCCTCGTCCCCGCCGCCGCCGACGCCGCGCCCACGCGCGCCGGGTGCCGCGCCGTGCTGACCGACCCGAAGGGCGACACGTACGCCGGCTTGCACCACGAGCCCGCGGGCGACATCACCGCGATCACCCTGCGCTCCACCGCGAAGACGCTCACCGTCGCCACGACGCTGGCCGACGTGGACGCGCCGCTCGTCACGGCGCCCGGCGGGCGGGCGATCTGGGTGACGTTCAGCACCGGCGAGCAGCGGTCGTTCCTCGCCAAGTGGGTGCAGGGCATCGACAAGACGTACGCCGCGCTCTCCGTCGGCGACGTCGACTCGGGGACCGGGGCGGGCAGCGCGTTCGCCGGCAGCAAGGTCGCGGACCTGACGTGGTCCGTCGACGTCAAGGCCAACCAGGTCCGCGTCGAGGTCCCGCTGGCGACCATCGCGAAGTACGCGGGCGCGGTCCGCAAGGGCACACCGGTGCGTGTACGGACGATCGAGGTCTACGAGGTCCATGGCCTGTCCGAGTACCACTCGGGCGGCTCCATGGACCTCAACCACGACGGCGCCCGCGCCTGGCGGATCGGCGACTGCTAGCGGCTCGCGGAGCACCGCGTCGAGCAGTGTGTCCTGGTACCGAAGGATTCGTGGCGGGTGGGCGTATGGCTGGGTGTCCGCAACACCTTCCACGATCGGGGATCGACATGGGACATCGGATCGCGCGCGTGCCGACCGTCTGCGCTCTCGCGGCCGCGCTGTTCGCCCTGCCTGCCGGCGGCGGCGCCGCGCACGCCGGCGCGAACTGCAGCCACAACGACCACACGCACAGGCACTGGCACGGTTTCGACCCGCACACGCACCACTGGAACTGGGACCACACGCACTACGTGGACGGTGAGCGGTACGAGGTCTTCTTCTTCGAGGAGGGCGACCGCTTCGAGAGCTCGTCAGGCTGTGGCCAGGGCCAGGTGGAGGGCGTCGGTCTCGAGGGTGGCGCCGGGGACGTGGTGAGCGAGGTGGTCGACGCCGTCCAGGGCGAGGACATCGGCGGTGTGACCGAGGAGATCGCCCGCCTGCTCAGCGAAGGAACGTAGAACGTGACGGGAACGGTCGGCCGGCGGGTACACCGCCGGCTGATCGTCACACTGCTCCTCGTCCTGGTCTGCGGTGCCGGCCTCGTCCGCGTCGCGGGGCGCGACGCGCCGGCACCCGCCGCGAGGCTCGCGGTCGTGCCTGCCGGCCGCTACCCGGCGATCGAGGAGCGCGCGATCGGTCTCGTCACCGGGCTCGCCACCGGCGCCCGGCCCGGGCCGGCCGGGTCGGGCCGCACGTCCCTCAGCGAGCTGCGGAACGCCCCCGCCGTCGTCGGCCTGGTCGAGGTGCGGCCCGGCGTCGCCCTGGCCGGGATCAGGGACGACGTCGTCGTGCGCGGCATACCCACGACCGTGTACACGGTCGTGACGCTGCTGGGCCGCGACGGCAGCCTCCGCCCGGCCGGTACGTCGACGGCGTGCGACCGGTCGGCCCGCGGGCTCGCGTTCTCGGTGCCGCTGCCGGGCGGCCCGGCGCTGGTCGTGCTCGGCGCCAGGCAGCCCGGCCGGGTGCCCTGGGGCAGCCTGGTCGAGGTCGACCCGGCCGCACCCATGGCCGCCTGGACGGACGGTCGCCTCGATCCGCAGCAGTCGGCCGTGGCCGCGCTCGCGGACGATGGGGACGGACGGTGCACGCCGGCGCAGCGCTGACCGCCGCTCCCTGGTCGACTGCTAGCCCCGGAGCACCTCGCCGAGCGCGAGGACGAGCGTGGTCAGCTCGTCCTCCGTGTAGAGCAGGCCGGGCCGGGTAGGCGACGCCGCTCCCCGCGCGTGGTTGCCCGTGTTGACGATGACCCCGGTGCCGTCGGGCCTGACCAGGAACGCCTGCCGCAGGCGGCGCTCGCCGTTCCACAGCAACCGCACGGTCACGACCGACCCGTCGTCCAGCCGCCGTTCGGAGCAGGTGGCGGCGGGGGTCCCGCACGGCCGGTACGTGGTACCGCCTAGGCGGACCACGGTGAGGAACACCGCGCCCTGGCCGTCGTCCACGGTGCCGTCGAGGATGTCGCCGTCCCACCGCTTCGGTCCGATCCGGTACGTGACGGCTGCCGGGCTGCGCGCGGAGATCACCTCGACGATGCGGCGCTCCTCGGCCGCGAGCCGCGGGTCGAACGACACGGGGCCCGCCGGGGCCACGGCCGCGGTGTCGCTCAGCAGCAGCGGCACGCCTGCGGCCGCGACGGCGACCAGCGAGAGAGAGCAGGCGGCGTACGCCATCCGGCGGCGGCGACGCACCCGGCGCCCCGCGGCGACGACCGGCTCCACGGTGAGGCGCAGCGGCGGCTCGTCGGCGAGCACGCGCTCGAAGAGCTCGCGGGTGTCGTTCATGCGGAGTCCCTCGCGGTCGTGAGGTCGGGGAGGACGCCGCCGAGCGCCGCGCGCAGCGCGTCGAGGCCGCGCGCGGTGTTGCTCTTGACGGTGCCTTCGCTGCACCGGAGCGCGGCGGCGGTGTCGGTGACGGAGCAGTCCTCGAAGTAGCGGAGCACGAGGCAGGCGCGCTGCCTGCGCGGTACGGCGGCCAGCGCGGCGAGCAGCACGACGCGCTCGTCGGTGCCGTCGCCGGGCGAGGGCGCGTCGGGCAGCTCGGCGGTGGGGCGTTCGCGCCGCCACGGCCGGCGGGACTCGTCCACGTGCGCGCGGGCAACGATCCGCCGCAGGTACGCCTCCGCCGCGCCGGGGTCGCGCAGCCGCGGCCAGGCGGCGTACAGCTTCGCGAACGCCGTCTGCGTCAGGTCCTCCGCCTGCGCCCAGTCACCGCAGAGGAGGAACGCCGTCCGCCGCACCGCGGCCGCCCGCGTGGCGAACAGCTCGGCGAACTCCGCGTCGACGGTCATGCCGGAAGGACGGTACGAGCACCCCGCCGGGTTGCACGGCGCTCCAGCGACCCGCCCCGGATGATCACCCGTGTCCCCGTAGCGGCCGGAACGCCGCACGCGACGGGACACAGGTGATCATTTGCGGGTACGGGGGGCGGGGGTCGCCCAGCCCTAGAAGAGGGACTTGGCGCTGACCCGCGTGCCGACGACGGGCAGCTGGAGGACGGTCTTGCCGTTGGTGTCGACGGTGAGGCTCTCGCCCTGGCCTGCGGCCGGGTCGTCGTACGCCTTGGGCACGACCCACTCCTCGTGGGTCTCCATGATCATGAGCCCGATCGCGTGGCCCTTGCGGAAGATGTAGTCCTGGGGCTTCGCGACGAGCGTGAGGCCGTTCTCACCGGCCTTCCACGGCTGCCGCTTGGCGAGCGTGTTGCGGTAGCGGGAGTCGAGCCAGCCGCGCGTCACGCCGAGCAGCGCGTTGGTCTCGCTGGGCCGGCGCTGGGCGCCGTCACCGGAGTAGAACGCCGGGTCGATGTCGACGACGCTCACGGCGTACGTCACCCACGACCGCTGCACCTCGGACCAGATCTTCACCTTCGGCGAGCCGAAGATGCGCACGTCGCGCTTGAGCTTCGGCGACTCGAACCACGCGCCGTTGGTGAGCTGCCGCGCGCTCGCGAGACCGCCGGACTCGGTGCCGGTGCCGGTGAGCGCGTACGTCACGCCGTCGCTCTCCCCGCGCGGCTTCGACGGCAAGAGCGCCTGGCCGAAGCCGTTGACGGTGGCCTTCTGCGCGTAGAGCGCGACGTCCGTGACCTGCGGGACCCGGCCCTTGACGAACGCGCCCTTGCCCTTCGAGTCCGACGTCTGCGAGATGACCTCGGGGGTCTTCGGTACGGAGTTCTTCGCGCCCTGCAGGAAGTGGCGCATCCACTCGACGCGCAGCTCGGGGTAGTCGCCCTTGGGAGTGCCGTGGCCCTCCCAGCGCGTGCCGACCGCGAGGCGGCGGAAGCGGGAGCTCTTCAGGTTCTGCCAGAAGCGGTAGCTGGTCTCCTGCTTGACGTTCCAGTCGCCCCAGTTGTACGCCACGAGCACCGGGATCTTGATCTTGCCGGCGTCCTTGGCGTAGTCGCGCTCGAGCCAGAACTTGTCGTAGTCGGGGTTGATCGCGTACCCCTTCTCGACGTGCTCGGCCTCGTCGCAGGGCGCCATCGACGACTGCACGCGCTCCGCCCAGTGCTCGCCGCCGACGTCCTGGGGCGGCGTGTTGCCGAAGCCGAAGTCGAAGCCCAGCGGCGTGTCGAAGCCCTGCTCGTCGATGACCAGGCCGGGGTTCTCGTGGCCCATGCGCTCGTTGTTGAACGTGTAGCGGATGCCGCCGGAGTACGCGTAGTCGTACCAGCGGGAGATCGCGGCCTCGGGGATGATCGTCGTGAGGTGCGGGGCGCCGGAGACGGCCGCCGCGATGGCGGTGGTGCCGTCGTACGAGCCGCCGATCATGCCGACCTTGGTGTTGGACCAGGGCTGCTTGGCGATCCACTCGATGAGGTCGTACGCCGTCTCCTTCTCGCGCTTGCCGCCGTAGTCGTAGCAGCCGCCGGAGTTGCCGGTGCCCACGACGTCGGCGGAGATGCGCGCGAGGCCGTGCGGGACCCAGCTGCTCGTGTCGCCGAGGCGCCCGAACGCCGCGTTGTACGGCGAGTACGTCAGCACCGACCCGGCGCGGATCAGCTTGCCGTTCAGCGTCGGGTGGGCGACCTCGATGTAGAGGTGGCCGTGCCGCGTCGGGACGATGTACGTCTTCGTCGTCGTCGTGTACGCCGCCGTCGAGGGCGCGGCGAGCAGCGACGCGGAGACGGCAGCGGCGAGCAGGGCGGCGATCCGCCAGGGAGAGCGCATGCTCAACGGTTCGCCACCGGCCGGGTGCTGTCCTGCCGCCCGGCCGGTGGCGGCGTTCTTACGGCTGCGCGGTGCAGAACGCCGGGGAGACGGTCCCCAGCTCGTCGCACACCTTGGCGCGGGCCACGCAGACGATCAGCAGACGCGGCGAGCAGGCGCTCGCCGTGCCCGCGAGCGGGACGGCGGCCGCGGCGGCAACGACCGCCGCGAGGATCAGGCGGGCGCGCATCAGTGGAGCGGGACGCAGGCGAGGTCGTCGAGCTTCGGGTTGTCACCGATCACGGAGCACGGCAGGCCGACGACGTAGCAGATGACCTCGAAGCCCTCCGCGCAGTACATGGCGTTCGCCGAGGGCGCAGCCGAGCCGAGCGCCGCGGCGGCGAGGCCGCCTGCGAGGACGAGACGGAGGGAGCGCTTCACAGGATTCCTTTCGAGGATGGCTTACGCGAGACCCGGGCAGAGGATCGGGTCGAGCTTCGGGTTGTCCGGGAGGACGTAGCACGGCAGGCCGATGACGAGACAGACGGCCTCGAAGCCCTCGGCGCACTTCATGGCGTTCGCGGGCGGAGCCGCGGCGCCGAGCGCGGCCGTGGTGAGGCCCGCGGCGAGCAGGAGACGGAACGAGCGCTTCATAGGGGTTCCTTTCGGGGTGGCTGCTAGCCGAACAGGCCGCAAGTACGCGCGGTCGAGCACGCGAAGTAGTACGTCGCGCAGACCTCGGGGAACAGCTCGTCGTTGCAGTTGAACGCGTGCGCCGGCGCCGAGGCGACGGGCACGGCCGCCGCCGCGACGAGAGCGGCGAGCAGGAGACGGACGCGCATGGTGGGTCCTTCCGGGCGGAGGGGGGACGCCGGGCGTTGCGAGCGTTCGGCGCGGAGGTCCCCTGTTCCTGCCGGTAGCCTTCCGTCCATGACGAAGGTGGCGGAGATCCTCGCGGCCGGGCGGTCGTTCTCGTTCGAGTTCTTCCCGCCCAAGAACGACGCGGAGCACGCGGCGCTCGTCCGCACGCTGCGCGAGCTGGAGCCGTTGGAGCCGTCGTTCGTGTCGGTGACGTACCGCGGCGGCCGGTCCTCACGTGAGCGCACCCACGACCTCGTGGCGGGCATGCTCAAGACGACGTCGCTCAACCCGATGGCGCACCTCATCTGCGTGGCGCACACGCGGCTCGAGCTGGCCGAGATCCTCGTCGACTTCCGCAAGGCCGGCGTGGAGAACCTCCTCGCGCTCGGTGGCGACCCGCCCACCGACCCGTCGGCGGGCGAGGGCGAGCTGCGGCACGCGATCGAGCTCGTGGAGCTGGCGCGGGCGATCGGCGGCTTCTCCATCGGCGTCGCCGCCCACCCGATCGGCCATCCCCGGTCGGAGTCCATGGAGGACGACCGCGACCGGCTGGCGGAGAAGCTGCGGCTCGCCGACTTCGCGATCACGCAGTTCTTCTTCAAGTCCGAGGAGTACTTCCGCCTCGTCGACGACCTCGAGCGGCGCGGCATCGACAAGCCGGTGCTGCCGGGGATCATCCCCGTCACGTCGCTCGCGTCGATCCCGCGCATGGCCGTCATGGGCGCCGCCGTCCCGCCCGAGCACGTGGCGCGGATGGAGGCCGCGGGCGACCCGGACTCCGTACGACGGGTCGGCATCGAGATCGCGACCGAGCTGTGCGACGAGCTGCTGGCCCAGGGCGCGCCCGGCCTGCACTTCTACACACTCAACCAGTCGACCGCGACCCGCGAGATCCACGCGGCCCTCGGCCTGGGCGCCCCGGCGTAGCCCGGCTTCGCGCGAATCCCTGGGCGGGAGCGTCCCGGCTGGCTAGCCTGCGTGGCATCGCCGAGACCCGGGGAGGGTCACCATGAGGTTCTCGTCCAAGCAGGTCGTCGCGATGGTCGCCGCCGGCTGCGCCGCCGTCGTGCTCGCACCCGTCGGCGTGCACGCCGCCACCGGCCAGCTCGTCAACGTCGTCGACAAGCTCACCGGCCAGAGCGCCCGCGTGTCGACCAACGGCGCGCTGCTCGTCGAGAACCGCGCGTACCCCGGGCAGAACGCGTTCTACGCCACCAACCAGCGGTACCAGTTCGGGTGGATCCCGCTCGTCTCCACCGTGGGCCCGACCCGCCTCGCCGTGACCAAGCTGATCCTGGCCGGGCCGTTCGACACGCCGGGCAACGCAGGCGAGGTGCTGGTCGAGGCGATGGTGCGGACGTCGGGAACGTTGCCCTGCAACGGCCCCGGCACCGCCGGTTACACGCGCTACACCATGCTGCACCTGTGGGTGCCGGCGCGCGACACCGTCCAGCTGGACTTCGCCGGCCAGTCGCTGCCGATCCCCCACGCCGGCACCGGTCACCCGCTCTGCATCGGCGTGACGTACTTCGCCGGCAACACCAACATGACGATCTACGCGACCGCCGTCGGCTTCAAGTACCGGGTCCCCGGCTCCTCCTAGTCCTCCGGGGAGAGCGGGCGGGCGTAGCAGGGGGCGCCGCCGCAGACGTCGACGAAGATGCCGCCGGTCCGCAGGAACGCCGACTTCTGGTCCCGCGCGATCCGCGTCGAGCGCGGGTCGCTGTGCGGGTCGCCGCGCACGGTCGCCGCGGTCGGCGGGATGTTCTCGTTCGGCGGGGTGTCGGAGCCGGAGTCCCAGTAGACGAACGCCGACCCGGTCCAGCCGGTCCCGATCGTCGGGATGCCCCACGCCGGGTCGACCGACCAGTGGCGGCCGGCGGGGAGGTAGCCGGCGTTCGTGCCCGCGCCGATGGTGCGCGCCTCGACCTCGGCGGCGACGTTCGCCACCTGGTGGTCGCCGAACGCCATGTGCAGCAGCACCGCGTGGTCGGGCGTGCCCGCGAGCGGGTCGCCGGAGATGTGGTGCGCGTAGCCGTTGGCCTCGCCGCGGTCCCAGAGCATCTGGATCAGGCCGAACACGATCTGCCGGTCCAGCTCGCTCGGGTACGACGCGTTGAACACCGACTCGTACGTCGCGAAGTCCACCGAGCGGTCGAGCAGCGTGGAGTAGTTCATCGCGGGGACGCCGAGGACGCCGCGCGTGACGTCCTGCGCGATCGCCATGAGGGCGCCGCCCATGATCCCGCCCTGGCTGTTGCCGTCGTAGAACAGGTCGCTCGTGTCGATGGCCGGCGTGCCGCCCGGGCCCTGGAACGCCGGGTTGCTGGCGAAGCCCTTCTTCATGGCGCGGCCGAGGAACAGGAAGTTGAGGAAGCCCTGCTGCGCGCGGTCGGGCAGCGTCGGGAAGTTCGACATGTCGGCGAGGATCGTGGCGACGTTCGGGACGTCCTCGGTGGCCATGCCGATCCAGTCGGTGGCGCAGAACATGATGTTGTTCTCGTCGCCCATCTTGGCGACGTTGCCGGCGCCGACCTCGCTCTGGCCGCCGAGCAGGCCGTGGCCGTAGAGCGACATCCGGGCGGGCGTGACGGCGGCCGGGTCGGTGCCGTTGACGCCGCTCGAGCGCGGGATCTTGCAGGTGTACGTCGCGTCCTGCGTGGCCACGCCGCCGAGGCGGGTGGGGAGGCCGTTGGTGGAGCCCGTGTAGTTGAGGCGCGAGCCCGGCAGGCCGCCGTTCGTCAGGTAGCTCGGCACGGTGATCTTGCCGGTGACCGTGCGCGCGATGCGGTCGGTCGCGGCGTGGTCGGTCACCTCGGCCGTGAAGGCAGGGCTCGCGTCACCCAGCGACGCGAACGCGTCGTCGCGCATGTGCAGCACGCGCTCGGTGAGGTTGCGCTCGCTGGCGATCGTGAACGTCCACGCGAGGTACAGCTCCTGCGGCTGCACGCCCGCCGCGGCCAGCGGCCCGAAGACCGGGTCCTTCGCCAGCTTGTCGCCCTGCTTGTCCTGGCCCTTGCCCTTGCCGGGGTTCGGCTTCTTCGGCTTGAACTCGTCGGCCCGCGCCTTGAACGTCGCGTTCGGCGCGATGAGGTTGCCGGCGGCGTCGCGCATGCCGCGGAGGCCGATGACGTAGCGGGTGCCCTCGTCGAAGTTCACCGCGGGGCGGGTGATGAGCGCGGCCTGCTCGCCGCCGGTCGGGTTGGCGTCGAGCTCCGACCAGAACGGGTGCCTGGCGCCCGTCTTGGTGTTGACGACGACGACGGGCGAGTCCGGGGCGAGCGACTGCGCGAGGTCGGTGATCGGCGGCAGGCCGGTCTTGGCCGCGTCGATGCCGGGGACCACGGTGATGACCGGCGTGCCGGGGCTGAAGCCGTCGTTGCGGTTCCACTCGGTCGGGTCCATCGGCTTGCCGGCGACGTTGCGCGGCATGGCGAGCGGCGAGAAGTTCACCCGGCGGCCGGTGGCGGTCGTCGCGTCGGCGACCGTGAAGAAGTCGTTGGGGAACGGCAGCAGGCAGGCCGCGGGGTCGATCGGGTCGCAGAGACCCAGCTCCGTCAGCGCCGCGTCGGTGGCCGCGCGGGCGGCGTTGCGCGCCGGGCTCGCGGGCTCCTGCGCGCCCGCGACGGCGTTGCCGGCGCCGGCGACGACGCAGAGCGCGAAGTCCTCGTCGGCGCCGATCTCGTCCGGGCAGGCCGTGAGCGGCTTCGGCTCCTCGGCGGCGCCGAGCGCGGGCACGGCGGCGAGGACGAGGCCGGCGGCGAGCAGGCCGGTACGGAGGCGGCGGACGCGGGGCATGCGTGCTCCTAGGCAGTGCGGAGGGGGTACGGCAGTGCTTCGCCGTGCCTAGGTGACGTTCCTGCGTGCCGAACGTCGCGCGGTCGCGGCGACGACGCCGCTCGCCACGACCAGGGCGGCGCCGGCGGTCGCGACGACCATGGCCGCGCCGACCACAGGGTCCCCGGCCGCCTTGCACGCGACGCGTACTTCGGCGATCTGCTGCGGCGTGCGTTCGCCGGTCACCGAGAGCGTGCCGCGCGACGACCGCCACGCGCTGCCGCAGCCCCGGCCGTCGCGTGCCGTCACGTCGTTCGAGGCCATGACGAACGCCACCCCCAGCAGCACGACCGCCGCCACGAGCAGCAGCGACGCGGCCGTACGGTTGCGCGCCGGGCTCGTCATGGCGCCGAGCGTCCCAGGACGCGGGATCGCCCGCCAGGAAGGTCCCCGAGCGGCCTGACCGTGGTTACTGGTGAGTAGCGACAGAGGCCGAGCACGAACTGGTGAACGGCGACGTCGCTACTCACCAGTAACTTCCGGCAGGGGCAGCCCCACCGGGAGGCCTCCGACGCGAGAACGCCCGCCAGGACGGTCCCCGGCGGGCGTTCTTCGCAGTGCGTACGACGTGCTAGCGCATCAGGTTCGGGCCGCCGACGAGGTTGCCCACCACTCCGAGGTTGTCGGCGTAGCTCTCTTCCTTGCTCTTCTCGCAGGTGGCGAGGCAGGCGTCGACGTACGCGCCCCACGGCGTGCCGTCCGGCGCGATCTCCACGTCGATGAAGTCGAGGACGCGGCCGCAGCGGTTGGAGCCGCGGGTGCCGCACTCGCCCATCTTCAGCGGGTTCCGCGGGTTGTTGACGGTCGCCGTGTAGAACGTCGGCTTGCTGCCCAGCACGTCGACGCCGGAGGCGATGTAGCCGCTCCAGCCGAGCTTCTTGTTGTCGGCGTTCGTCGTGCCGTAGTACGCGATGGCGACCTTGCCGGGCGCGCCGACGGCGAGCGTGGCGAGGTTGGTCTCGTCGACGCCCTTGGGCGCCACCATGACCGGCTTGCTCCACGTCTTGCCGCCGTTGGTCGAGGTGGACAGCCACGGCTTGCGGTCGACGCCGTCGTTCCAGAGGTAGTAGAGGTTGCCGGCCTTGTCGGCGGCCACGCTCGGGTCACCGTCGGCGGTGATCTCGTCGTGGATCTGGACGACGTTCCACGTGTTGCCCTCGTCCTTGCTGATCGCGAGGGACGGCTTGCCGCACGAGCCGAGCGGCACGTAGACGATGCCGGTCCTGCCGACGATGCCGTGGCCGTTGAGGCCGCCGCACGCGGGCGCCTGGATCTGCGCCGTCGGGACGAACGTCAGGCCGCCGTTGATCGACTTGGTGCACTTGGTGATCGCCGGGTGGTTGAAGCAGTAGTACAGGACGTGCGGGTAGCCGATCGTCGTGCTCGTGCGCGGCTTGCCGGCGAACAACGTCTGGTGGTCGTTGACGGGCTCGCCGCAGGCCAGCGGGTTGGTGATCCAGCTGGCGCCGCGGTCGTCGGAGTACGACAGGATCGCGCACGCCAGCGTGAGGTCCATGTCGAAGATGCGGTCGCCGTCGGGGTGCTCGTCGACGAGGATGTACGGGTCCAGCGAGAACGCGTGCGGGCTGGCGCCGGTGGTGTGCTCGCCGGGGCTGACGTCGCGCCAGGTCCTGCCCTTGTCGCTCGACGCCCAGATCACGCGCTCGCCGGGCTTGACCGTCTCGAGCATCTGCGGCTCGCCGGTGCAGGAGGTCACGCAGCCGCTGGAGAGCGTGACGAAGACCTCGCCCTGCTTCGTGATGCCCAGGGTCGGCTCGCCCGCGCCGTGCTGCAGCGTGAACATCCGCGGCGTGGCGCTGTAGCGCGCCTTGGCGGCCTTGCCGTTGGGTCCGTGTGCCGTGGCGCGGCGGGACGCGGCTGCCGTACCCGACTGGGACATGGCGACGGGCAGCATCGCCAGGATGGCGACGACGGCGAGCGTCCGGCGCGTACGCCGGGCGGGGATGCGGACCTTCACGTTGTTCCTCCGGGATCGCGGGTCTGCGTCCGGATTTCGACGCCGCCGCCCCGCGACCTGCCCGGGGAACGACAAGAGCCGGGCGCCGCGGTCGGCGTCCGGCTCCCGGGGAGCGGAAGGGCTAGTGGGTGTGGAACGTCTCCGGGACGATGCCGCAGCCGCACATGCCGGTGTTGTCGCGCAGCGCCTTGTCCACGTTGACGGCGCCGACGACGGCGGCGAGCTCGGTCTGGGACAGGACGTCGAGGTTCTCCATGGCCAGGGACGATAGCCGCGAACGGGGACGAACGACAAGGCTCCGGATTGGAGGGCGAGCCGTCGCGAGCGGTAGGTTAGGGCTCCCTTAGTACGTTTACCCGTCCAGGAGCAGCCCGTGCCGCGCCGTACGCTCGCCGCCCTCGGCGCCGCCGTTCTCCTCGCCATGACCGCCTGCTCGGCGGGCTCCGGCAGCGGCGGTGACACGCTCGTCGTCTACTCCGGCCGCGCCGAGAACCTCATCAAGCCGCTGCTGGACAAGTTCGAGGCGACGGGCACCAAGATCGAGGTCCGCTACGGCGGCAGCGCCGAGCTGGCGGCGCAGATCCTCGAGGAGGGCGGCAACCGCAAGGCCGACGTCTTCCTCTCGCAGGACGCCGGCGCGCTCGGCGCGCTCGCCAAGGAGGGCGTGCTCGACACGATCCCGCAGGCGGACCTCGACAAGGTCGCGGAGAAGTACCGCGCCGACGACGGCTCGTGGGTCGGCGTGTCAGGGCGCGCCCGAGTGTTCATCTACGACCCCCGCGTGCTGAAGGCGACCGACCTCCCCAAGAGCGTCTTCGACCTCACCGGCCCCGAGTGGGCCGGCAAGGTCGGGATCCCGCCGACGAACGCGTCGTTCCAGGCGTTCGTCACGGCCATGCGGATCGAGCACGGCGAGGACAAGACGCGCGAGTGGCTGACCGGCATCAAGAAGAACGCCAAGGTCTACGAGAACAACATCCAGATCCGCGACGCGATCGACAACGGCGAGCTCGTCGCCGGCCTCGTCAACCACTACTACCTCTACGAGAAGATCGCCGAGGTGGGCGCGGACAAGGTGCACGCCAAGCACCACTTCTTCGCCGACGGCGACCCGGGCGCGCTCGTCAACGTCTCCGGCGTCGGCATCGTCAAGGGCACCGGCCAGCGCGCGGAGGCGGAGAAGTTCGTGTCGTACATGCTCGGCGACGAGGCGCAGCGCTACTACGCGGACGAGACGAAGGAGTACCCGCTCGTCGACGGGGTGGAGCCGCAGGCGGGGCTGCCGGCGCTGGAGTCCATCGACGGGCCGGACATCGACCTCGGCGACCTGGCGTCGTTGAAGGAGACCCTCGACCTGCTCGCCGAGGTGGGTCTCACCTGAGCAACGCCGCCCGGGTACGGCCGCCCGCCGTCCTCGCCGTCCCCGCGCTGGCCGTCGCGGTGGCGGCCGTGCTGCCGATCGCGTACCTCGGCGTCCGCGCCTCCTCCGGCGGCCTCGACCTCGTCAAGCGCACCTTGCTCCGTGACCGCACGGCGGAACTGGTCGTCCGCAGCCTCGGTCTCGCCGTCGCCGTCACCGTCGCCGCCACCGTGCTCGGCGTCGCGCTGGCCTGGCTCACCGTCCGCTGCGACGTCCCTGGCCGGCGCGCCTGGCAGGTCGCGTGCGCTCTGCCGCTGGCGATCCCGACGTACGTCGCGGGCTTCGCCTACGTCTCCCGCTACCCGGGGCTCGCCGGCTTCCGGGGCGCGTGGCTGGTGCTGACGCTGTACTCGTACCCGTACGTCTACCTCCCCGTGGCCGCCGCCCTGGCGGGCCTCGACCCGGCGCAGGGCGAAGCGGCGCGGTCGCTCGGCGCGGGGCCCGGTCGGGTGTTCTTCCGGGTGACGCTGCGGCAGGTACGTCCCGCCATCGCGACGGGCGGGCTGCTCGTCGCGCTGTACGCCCTGAGCGACTTCGGGGCCGTGTCGATCCTGCGGTTCACGGCGTTCACGCGGGCGATCTACCTGTCGTACCAGGGCGGCTTCGACCGCACGCCCGCTGCGATCTACGGCTGCCTGCTCGTCGCGATCACGGTCGTGCTCGTCGTGGCCGAGGGCCGCGCGCGCGGACGTGCCCGCTACTACGCCGCCGGCTCCGGCACCCGCCGCCGCGCGGCCCCGCTCGACCTCGGGCGCTGGAAGTGGGCGGCGGTGGCGTTCCTCGCGGCGACCGTCACCGTGACGCTGGGCATCCCGGCCGCGACGCTGCTGCGCTGGCTCACCGAGGGCACGTCGTCGGCCGTCCTCTCCGAGACGTGGCGCGCGGCGGGCTCGTCGCTCGGCGCCTCGCTGCTCGGCGCCGTCGTCACCGCGGCGGCGGCGCTGCCGATCGGGCTGCTGGCCGCGCGGTTCGCGGGCAGCGGGTCCGCGCGGTTCGCCGAGCGGGCGTCGTACGCCGGCCACGCCCTGCCCGGCATCGTCATCGCGTTGTCGCTGGTGTTCTTCGCGACGCGCTACGCCAACGCTCTCTACCAGCGGCTGCCGACGCTGGTGTTCGCGTACGTCGTGCTGTTCCTGCCGCTCGCGGTCGCCGCGATCTACGCCTCCGCGGTCAACGCCTCGCCGCGGCTCGAGGAGGTCGCGCAGTCACTCGGGACGGCGCCGTTCGGGGCGCTGCGGCGGGTCACGGCGCCGCTCGTCGCGCCGGGCGTCGGGGCGGGCGCGGCACTGGTGTTCCTCACGTGCATGAAGGAGCTGCCGGCCACGCTCCTGCTGCGCCCCACGGGTTTCGACACGCTCGCGACGCGCGTGTGGTCGGAGACCAGCTCGGGGGCGTTCGCGGCGGCGGCGCCGTCGGCGGCCCTGCTCATCGGCGTCGCGGCGATCCCGACGTGGCTGCTGACCCGGCGTACGGGGCTGGCGCCGTGACCGTCGAGGTGCGCGGCGTCGTCAAGGCGTTCGGGCCGGTGGAGGTCCTGCGCGGGGTCTCGCTCAGCGTCGAGCCGGGGTCCGTGACCGCCGTGCTCGGGCCGAGCGGCTGCGGCAAGACGACGCTGCTGCGGGTCATCGGCGGCTTCGAGCGCCCCGACGCCGGCACCGTCCACGTCGGCGGCCGCGACGTCACGCGCACCCCCGCGCACGAACGCCGTATCGCGATGGTGCCGCAGGAGGGCGCGCTGTTCCCGCACCTGTCCGTCGCCGCGAACGTCGGCTTCGGACTCCCCCGCGCCTCGCGCCGGGGGCCGCGCGTCGAGGAGCTGCTCGACCTCGCGGGGCTCGGCGGGCTGGGCGGGCGGATGCCGTACGAGCTCTCCGGCGGCCAGCAGCAGCGGGTCGCGGTCGCCCGCGCGCTGGCGCCCCAGCCGTCGGTGGTGCTGCTCGACGAGCCGTTCAGCGCGCTGGACGCGGGGCTGCGCGCGTCGATCCGCGACGACGTCCTCGGCCTGCTGCGGGCGCACGACACGACCGCGATCCTCGTCACGCACGACCAGGACGAGGCGCTGTCCGCCGCCGACGTCGTGGCCGTCATGCGGTCGGGGCTGATCGTCCAAGCGGCGCCGCCCGCCGAGGTGTACGCCGCGCCCGTCGACCTCGACGTCGCGCGCTTCCTCGGCGACGCCAACGTCCTCCGGGGGACGTACGCCGACGGCGTCGTCGCCTGCCCGCTCGGGCGCGTCCCCGCCTCCGGCAGCGGCACCGAGGTGGACGTGCTCGTGCGACCGGAGCACCTCGCCATCGGCGAGGCCGGCGTCCGCGGCGTCGTCACCGGGCGGCGGTACTTCGGCCACGACGCGATGGTGACCGTACGGCTCGCCGACGGCACAGAGGCCCGCGTCCGCACCCCGCTCGCGACGGCGTACGCGCCCGGCGACGAGGTCGGCGTCGCGTGCACCGGTCCCGTGGTGGCGTACCCGGTCGCCGCTACCACCGTTCTTTGAAGATCACCACGCGCGAGACCGGCGCACCGGCCGCGGAGAACGAGTAGCGGCCGGCGTCAGAGCACGGCGAGCATCCGGGTGTTGCCGAGAGTGTTGGGCTTCACGCGCTCGAGGTCGAGGAACTCCGCGACGCCGTCGTCGTAGGAGCGCAGCATCTCCTCGTACGCCGCCTGGTCGACGGGCACCCCCTCGATCGGCCGGAAGCCGTACGCCGCGAAGAACGCCGTCTCGAACGTCAGGCAGAACACCCGCCCCACCCCCAGCTCGCGCGCACCGTCGAGCAGCGCCGTGAGCAGCGCGCCGCCGATCCCCCGGCCGCGGCACGCGGGGTCGACGACGAGCGTGCGGACCTCGGCGAGGTCACGCCACAGCACGTGCAGCGCCCCGCAGCCGACGACCCGCCCGGCGTCGTCGGCGACGAGGAACTCCTGCACGTCCTCGAACAGCGTGACGAGGTTCTTCTCCAGCAGCAGCCCGGCGCCGGAGTGCGCGGTGACGAGCGCGGCGATCGCGTCGACGTCCGCCGTCCGCGCCCTGCGCACCGTCGCCACGCGGGTAAGTGAAACGTATCGGCGGCTGCGTCGTCTCCCGAGCAGGCGGCGCGCCCTGCCGCGCCGCGAGAGGGGTTCGACCCATGCTCGTACGCACGCTCGCCGCCGTCTCCTGGTGCGCGGTGGCTCTCGCCGTGCCGCAGGCACCCGCGCACGCTGCCGCGCCGCACGCGGCGTTCGCCATCGGCGTGCCCAACACCACCGTCATGCAGTACGTCGTCTCCGAGATCACGATCGTCCAGGGCGACACGCTGACGTTCTTCAACCTCGACTACGGACGCGACCACGACCTCGCGTCGCAGGACTTCGTGAACGGCGTCCGGAGGTTCGAGTCCGACCCCGTCGGCGTCGGCACGCCGGCCGAGGTCCGCGGCGTCTCGGCGCTGCCGCCGAGCACCTACCCGTTCGTCTGCCGCGCCCACCCGGAGATGGTCGGGAACCTCACCGTCCTCCCCGCTCCGGCGGTGTGACGGTGGCCGACCTCGCGACCCGCGCGGACGTCGCGCGGCTGTTCGGGCGGGCGGCGTTCGGCGCGACCGGCGCCGACCAGGACGCCTGGCAGGGCAAGCCGTACGCCGACATGGTCGACTCGCTCTTCCCGCCGGGTCCGCCAGGGACGGTGGGCAGGACGCCGTTCCGCGACGAGGCGGCCCGCGTCACGCTGGAGCAGCAGAAGAACGACATCGGCATGGCGCAGCGCTGGTGGCTCGACCGGATGCGCACGACGCCGTACCCGCTCGAGGAGCGGCTGACGTTGTTCTGGCACGACCACTTCGCGACGGCGTACACCGGCCAGCCGGACGTCGGCATGATGATCATCCAGAACGAGACCCTGCGGAAGCACGCGCTCGGGTCGTTCCGCGACCTCGCCAACGCGATGCTCGTCGACCCCGCGATGCTCATCTGGCTCAACGGCATCGCCAACCACGTCAACGGCGTCAACGAGAACCTCGCCCGCGAGTTCCTCGAGCTGTTCACGCTCGGCGTCGTCCCGCAGGTCTACACCGAGACCGACATCCGCCAGGCCGCCAAGGTCCTGACCGGCTGGACGGTCAACACCGTCACGCGGCTCGCGACGTTCACCCCCGCGCGGCACGACAACAGCGTCAAGACCGTTCTCGGCAAGCAGCTCGGGGGCAACGCCGCCGCGGCGCCGACCGAGTACCAGCGGCTCACCGACATCGTCCTCGCGCACGACGACGGCATCACGAGCTCGCGCTTCCTCGCGTACAAGCTGGTCCAGGAGTTCGGCTACCCCGTGCCGCTCGGCGAGGTCGCCACCGACCCGCTCGTGCAGGACGTCGCGTGGGCGATCCGCGCGGGCGGCGACTGGGACCTGCGCCGCGGCGTCCGCACCATGCTGCTGCACCCGAAGTGGCGCTACGCCGACCCGGCCGCCGACCACCTGCTGGTCCGCTCCCCTGTCGAGCTCTGCGTCCACGGCGCGAAGGTGCTCGGCATCGAGATCCCGTTCGTCAACACGCTGCAGTCGCAGCTGGTCAACGCCGCCACGGGGCGCGCCGGGCAGGCGCCGTTCGTCCCGCCGAGCGTCGGCGGCTGGCCGCACGGCCTCGGCTGGCTGTCGCAGACCACGACGCTCGGCCGTTACGACCTCATGAACCAGCTGTTCCTGGCGTACCGCAACCAGCAACGCCACCAGTACGCCAAGCCGCCCGCGTCGGCCGACCTCGCCGCCTGGGCGTGGTGGATGGGCCTGTCCGGGTTCTCCACGAGCACGACGCTGCGGCTGCGCGAGTACCTCGCCAACCCGGGCACCACCGTCGAGCTCGACAAGCAGGCGTCGCTGTTCATCCTCGTGGGCACCAGCCCGGACTGGCAGGTGATGTAGTGGCTCCGAACGTCACCCGCAGAACGGTCCTCAAGGGCGCCGGCGTCACGGCGGGCGCGTTCGCGCTCTCGCCGCTGCTCGGCAACGTGGCCTCCGCGGCCGTCGACCCGCGGACCGCCACCCGCCGCCGGCTCGTCGTCATCGACATGGGCGGCGGGAACGACGGCCTCAACATGGTCGTCCCCCGCACCGGCAACAACCGGCAGATCTACCAGAACGTCCGCCCGACCATCCAGCAGCCCGTCGACTCGCTGCTGCCGCTCGACCGCGGCGGTCAGGACGACGGCAGCCTCGGCTTCCACGGCGCGCTCAAGACGCTGCACGCGCTGTACCGGCAGGACCGCGTCGCCGTCGTGCAGGGCGTCGACTACCCCAACCACAGCTACAGCCACTTCACGTCCAACGACATCTGGCAGGCAGGCAACCCCGACAACATCGCCGACGCCGGCTGGCTCGGCCGCCACCTCGACCGCACCGGTGTCGCGATCGGCGAGCTGCGCGCGGTCGGCATCGGCGGCACGCTCGCGCACGCGCTGCGCGGGCGGGTGCACTCGGGCTCGCAGGTCAACTCGCTCAACGAGACGCACTTCGCCGACGGCACGTCCGCGCTGGCCAACGCGCGGCACGCCGTCTACGAGCGCTTCGCCAACCACACCGCGCTCGAGCCGAGCAGGCACGCGTACGGCCAGATGTGCTCGGGCGTCGTCTCGCTCGACAACGCGACCCGCGGGCTCACCGCGCCCGCGCCGGGCGGGCTGGCCAACCTGCTGCTCACCGCGCGGACGCTGCTCACCGGCGACCTCGGGGTCGAGGTGGTGTTCGTCACGACCGGCGGCTACGACACGCACGCCAACCAGGTCAACGCGCAGAACACGCTGTTCACCGAGCTCGACCAGGCGCTGGAGGCGTTCTTCCTCGGCACCAAGAACGGCGTCCCGGTCACCGTCGGCGGCAGCGCGGGCAACGGCCTCCCCGCGCCCGTCGGCACGCCGGTCGTCGCCGGCACGCCGATCGGCCCGCTGCCGGACGCGCTGGCCGCGCAGACGCTGGTGATGACGTTCAGCGAGTTCGGGCGGCGCATCGGCGAGAACGCCTCCGGCACCGACCACGGCGCGGCCGCGCCGATGCTCATGGTCGGCCCGCCTGCCGGCGCGAGCCCGGTCTCGCTCGTCCCTGGCCTGCACGGCGACCACCCGTACATGGGGTCGACCGCGCTGCCCGCGGACAACCTCGCGATGACGACCGACCTGCGTTCGGTCTACCAGGCCGTCCTCACGAAGTGGATCAACGACCCCGGCAGCGACCGCCCCGACGAGGGCGACCCGGGGTTCCGCCTCACCGGTACCGACCTCGAAGCCGACGGATCGCTCGCGGGGCTGTTCGCCAGCGCCTGAGCACGACCTGAGTCAGGGGGGCCTCCGTGCCCGATCTCGCCACCCGCGCCGACGTGTCGCGGCTGTACGGCCGCGCGGCGTTCGGCGCCACCCGCGCCGACCTCGACACGTGGCAGGGGCAGCCGTACGACGCCGTGGTCGACGCGCTCTTCCCGCCGGGCCCGCCAGGCACCATCGGGCGGCTGCCGCAGATCGACGAGGTCGAGCAGATCAGCCAGGAGTCGCAGACGCAGGACGTCTACGCGGCCATCCGCTGGTGGCTCGAACGCATGCTGGAGACGCCGTACCCGCTCGAGGAGCGGATGACGTTGTTCTGGCACGACCACTTCGCGACGGCGTTCCTCGGCGAGCCCGACGTCGGCATGCTCATGCTGCAGAACCGCACGCTGCGCCAGCACGCGCTCGGGTCGTTCCGCTCGCTCGCGAACGCCATGACGACCGACGCCGCGATGCTCTACTGGCTCAACGGCATCGCCAACCGCGTCGACGGCGTCAACGAGAACTACGCCCGCGAGTTCCTCGAGCTGTTCACCCTCGGCGTCGTCCCGCAGGTCTACACGGAGACAGACATCCGCGAGGCCGCGAAGGCGTTCACCGGCTTCCTCGTCAACACGTCCACGCGGACGTTCCAGTTCGTGCCGACCCGCCACGACGCCTCGGTCAAGACGGTGCTGGGGCGCCGGGTGGGCGGCCACCTGCCTGGCTCCCCGCAGGAGGCGCTCGAGTACCAGGAGGTCACGGAGGCGGCGCTCGCGCACGACGGCGGCAAGACCGCGTCGCGCTTCCTCGCGTACAAGCTCGTCCAGCAGTTCGGCTACCCCGTCACCCCTGCCGACGCGACGACCGACGTGCTGATCCAGGACGTCGCGTGGGCCATCCGCGCGGGCGACAAGTGGGACCTGCGCAAGGGCGTCCGCACCCTGCTCACGCACCCGAAGTGGCGCTACGCCGACCCCGCCGCAGGCAAGCGGCTCGTCCGCTCGCCCGTCGAGACCGTCGTGCACGCCGCGAAGGTCCTCGGCTTCCCCAAGACCAACGTCTACGGCTCGCTCTACTGGCCGCAGCAGATCCAGTTCATGCTCGAACGCGCCGGCCAGGTGCCGTTCCTCCCGCCGAACGTCGGCGGCTGGCAGAGCGGGCTCGGCTGGCTTTCGCAGACGACCAACCTCGGGCGGTACGACGTCCTCAGCGTCCTCGCGCAGTACCTCCACAACCTCGCGCTGCAGTACGCGCTGCCGCTGCCCGCGTCCGGCGACCTCGACGGGTGGGCTGCGTACATGGGGCTGGCGTCGTTCAGCACCAACACCAAGCTCCGGCTGCAGCAGTACCTCGCCGACCCGCAGACCCTCGACGAGGTCCAGAAGCAGCTCAGCATGTTCGTCCTCGTGGGCACCAGCCCGGACTGGCAGGTCATGTGATGACGACCCTCACCCGCAGGACGGTCCTCAAGGGCGCCGCCGCCGGCGTCGGCATGTACACGCTGTCCCCCATGCTCGGAAAGGCCTGGGGCGCAGCGGGTCCGCAGGCGGCGGGCCGTCGCACGCTCATCGTGCTCGACCTCGGCGGCGGCAACGACGGCCTCAACATGGTCGTTCCGCGCAGCGGCGCTCGCCGTGCCGTGTACGAGCAGGTGCGGCCCACCATCGGCCTCGCCGCCGACTCCCTGCTGCCGCTCGACCGCGGCGGCCAGGACGACGGCTCGCTGGGTCTCCACCCGGCGCTGACGACGCTGCACTCGCTGTACCGCGCCGACCGGGTCGCCGTCGTCCAGGGCGTCGACTACCCAAACCACAACTACAGCCACTTCACGTCGAACGACATCTGGCAGGCAGGCAACCCCGACAACATCGGCGACTCCGGCTGGCTCGGCCGCCACCTCGACCGTGTCGGCCAGCCCCTGGACCAGATCCGTGCCGTCGGCATCGGCGGGTCGCTCGCCCACGCGCTGCGCGGCGACGAGCACTCCGGCGTGCAGGTCAACTCGTTCGGCTCGACGCACTTCGTCGACGGCGACTCGCCGCTCGCGCGCAAGCGGCACGAGATCTACGCCGGCTTCGCGCAGCACTCCGCACTCGACCCGCTGCGGGCGGCGTACGGCGAGCTGTGCGCCGCGACCGTACGGCTCGACGCCGAGACCATGGGCCTCGTCGCCGCGCAGCCCGGCGGCCTCGCGAACCTGTTCCTCACCGCGCGGACGCTGCTGTCCGCCGACCTCGGCGTCGAGGTGGTGTTCATCCAGACCGGCGGGTACGACACGCACAGCGGGCAGACGACGTTGCACCAGACGCTGCTGCGCGACCTCGACCGGGCCCTGGAGGCGTTCTACTTCGGCACCATCGAGGGCGTGCCCGTCGGCATCGGCGGCACCCCCGGCAACGGCCTCCCCGACCCGCTCTACGTCCCCCCGACCGGCGGCACCCCCATCGGCCCGCTCGACCCGGCCATCGCCGACCGGACCCTCGTCATGACGTTCAGCGAGTTCGGGCGGCGCATCGGGGAGAACGCCGGCGGCACCGACCACGGCGCGGCCGCGCCCATGCTGCTCGTCGGCCCGCCGTCGGCGGCGACCGGCGTCTCGCTCGTACCCGGCCTGCACGGCGACCACCCCGACATGGGCTCCACCACGCTGCCCGCCGACAACCTCGGGATGACCCTCGACATGCGGTCGGTCTACCAGGCCGTACTCACCAAGTGGATCGACGACCCGACCGGTCCGCGTCCCGACGAGGGCGACCCGGCGTTCCGGCTCAACGGCACCAACCTGGAGGCCGACGGGTCGCTGGCGGGGCTGTTCGCGACGGCGTAGGCGCAGGACTCGCGGGGGCCGGCGGCGTACTGGAGGGGAACGTCCCTTCACCCCAGTCAGGAGCCCCCCTGTGCGCAAGCTCAGCCTGAAGACCGAGCGCCTCACCGAGCTGACTACAGCCGAGCTGCAGATGGCCGTCGGCGGCACGTTCACCGGGAAGGTCGACTGCATCCTGTCCCTGCCCGGCGACAAGTGCGTGTCCGTGGCGCCGTGTACCCGCGACCTCGTTCCCGCGACGGTGCTCTGCCAGTAGCTCTCCCGAACGACGACGGCGGGGCCTCCACATGGGGGCCCCGCCGTTGCTGTCTGTCCTGCCCGGCGGCCGAATGCCGGGTCGGGCGCGGCTGCCGAAGGCCGCGTACCGCCCGCGCCGGGCTCTCTGCTCAGCTCTCGACGATGTCGGGGCCGACGCAGGTGCGCTTGCCGGACGCCTCGTCGTAGTAGCAGACGCCGCAGGGGATGCGCGGTGTGATGCCGCAGCGGACGACCTCCGGACCGGCTGCCGCGGGGGCGGCGTACGCGCCGGCGGCGAGCAGGACGCTCAGGATCACTCGCTTCATGGGTGTCACCTCCGTTCCGTCGCCGGAGTGAGGGGACGTTCTGGCGACAGCACGGCACTATCCCCGAGCGGGACGTTCCGGCCGAATCGCGGGCAGGGCTGTCCGTCGCGAGGTCGAAGACGTTCGTCGATCCCCGCGACCCAGGAGCCCCCCGTGAAGAAGCTGAACCTCAGGATCGACCGGCTGACCGAGCTCACCAGCGACGACCTCGCCATCGCCGTCGGCGGCGGCGCCGACACGGTGACCGGCAACCCGCTGTGCATCCTGTCGATCGGCGACGGCTACTGCGTCAGCAACGCCCCCGGCTGCACCGCCCTCTGCGCCACGTCGTAACGCCCCACGGGCACGCCATGACGGCGACGACGATGATCCGCAGCTGGTCTGTCCGCGTACCCACCTCACGGCCCAACCTACGCACTAGGACACTTCGACGCCGGACAGCCCGAGCTGCTTGGTGACGTTGAAGATCGGTGAGTAGTACTTGCGATTCGGGCCTGGCGAGCCGGGCTCCGTCCCCCCGCTGTGAATGCCGTCCGCGCGGTACGTGCACTCCCGGGTGCCGAACACGCTGGCGCCGCTGTCGCCCCCCTGGCTGTAGTAGTTGGTCATGTGTTGGTTGGGCAGCGTCGTCGTCCTGCCCGTAGCCCTGTCGGTGTAGGTGACCGACGCGTGGGTGCGAAGCAGCCGGCCGGTGCGGTACCCACCGGTCGTGGCACCGGAGATCATCTCGATCTGGCCTTGGGTCCCTGACTTGATGTCGGACGTCATCATGCATTTGATGTCGCGGTACACGCCCGGATCGATCGCGACGTCGTTGGACTTGAACACGCGGTGGATCGGAATCGCCATGGCGTCGGCGATGGATCCGTTCCTGAAGACGTTTCGCTGGCTCTGGCCGATGGTGACGTCGCCCTGTTTCCACCACGCGCCGACCGATCCGACGTTCTGCGACGTCGTCTCGCAGTGCCCGGCGGTCGTCAGGAAGTAGTTGATGCTGAAGATCGCCGCATCCAGTCGCTCGACCTGGTACGCGACGAACGCTGAGGTGCAGAGATACCGCATCGTGGTGGGCAGGTCGCTCCGGCTCAGCTGCTGTCCGCCGCGGAACGGCGGAGAGTTGGTGCCCGCGACACCTTCGAGCCGTGCTTGCGCCTCATACTCCACGGCTATCGGTGCCGCGGCAGAAAACTTCTCGGTGAGAAGACTGCGCAGAGTCGTCGTGTCGCTGGCAGCGGCGACGTAGACCTTGTTCTCCTCCTCGTCGATCGACGTGCTCGTGATGTCGATGCTCTGCGCGCGCAGGTCCGCCGCCAACAGGTCGACCTGCCTCTGCAGGTCGAGCAGGTGGTCGAGCGTCACATCCATGGCCACGACGTCCCACTGCACCGTCGCGACGCCGATCCGGGCGCCCAGCGCCTGCTGGTGAGCCGTCAGGTTGTCGGTCGCGCCGATGCCGACGTAGCCCTTGGCTTGGTCGACCCACATGCCGGAGTACTGGTCGCGATGCGCCGAGAAGTAGTCACCAGCGACCGCGACGATGCGGTCTACCTCGTTCGACCGTGCCCTGACGAGCGCTTCCTCGGCGGCGGTGAGGATCGCGCCTTCGGTGGTACTCGCCTGGAGGACACCGGAGTGGGCGTCGTCGTAGAGCTTCTTGACGTAGCCCACGTCCGAACGGAGGCCGAAGTCGGCACGTACACGGGCGTCGTTGTCGACCTGTCCGTCCGTGGCCCGTGGCACGGTCGGATTCTTGTACGGCCCGTCCTGCTGTCTCGCGGAGGCCGGCGCAGGAACGGTGAGCGTGAGAGCGAGCGTCGCCAGGACGGCAATGCTGCGCAGGGGTCCGCGCATGCTGGGAAAATCCTCTCGGTGACGGCCTCGCCGGTAGTCCCGGCGGTGCTGTAGGGATGCGGTGTCACCGCGGGTGCACGCGACAGCAATGCGTTCGTTCAGCCTGAGCGCGTCGGGCTGACTTCGGATACAACGCCTTGCGGGCACACCCGGAAGGAAACGGCGCGCGAGGCAACGGACCCCGGTGCTTCCCCCAGGGTGCGTCGTCCTCCCCCGGCCGCGCCGAGCATGACACCGTGCCCGGCAGGAGATCTGTCAGATAGCCGACACTTCACACACTGATCCCCCTGCCTCGGTGCCAGGCCGAGCAGGACTCCCATTCGTACCGTCGAAAGTCGGTGGAATCGGACCGCGCGGAAGGCGCGGCGGGCTGTCATGACAAGGGGGACCCAGGTGCGGCGGTTCGTCCTCGCGACCTTGATGCTGTGCCTTGTCGGCTCAGCACTTCCGGCACGCGCGGCGAACGCAAAGCCCACGGGGACCATCACCATCACGGCGCCACGGCACGCCCGGCTCACCGTGACCCTGCCCGCTTCCGTGACGTTCTGGCTCGAAGACGAAGGCGGCGTGGACGGGCCGATTTTCGCCGGTGGCGGCAAGCATGCGGGCTTCGTGCTGCTCCCTGCCTCCAAGAGGGCCGAGGCGACGGGTGTCGTTCGCGTGCCGGCCGCGGAGTTCACCTCGACGGAACTTCTCGCCGGCGACGACCCCACTCCGACGATGCCGTCCGGCCGTTACACGCTCGAGGTTGTTGCCGACCGACCCGTCGAGATTCGCGTCCGGGTGCGCGGGATGGCGAGCCGCAGGTGGAACGCCACAGTACCGCTGTCGGTCCGCACCGCCGGCGGTACGTTCACCGATGACGTGGGTCGCGAAGTCAGTGGCGCCGGCAAGATCACGTTGTCGGAAAGCAGCGTCGTCTTCACCGTCATGATGTTCCGCGCGACCGGCACCTCGGTCTCGGCCGCGTGGTGCGTGGCCCGCCAAGCCGGTTGCGGCGGAGCATCGGTAGTTCAGGAGTCCCGGGTGATGTCCAGCCGGCCGCTCGTCGAACAGACCACGGGAGCTGGGTTCTATCTACCCCCTCGCGCGCTCCCGGCTGGCGCATGGACGACGCAGTGGACGGTAGGCGCCGACGTGCTCGTCCGGGAGCCCACGGCGTACGCACTGGTCGTCGGCTAGCGTCGTACGGAACCGAATCCGCGGGATCGATCGTCGTACGTGCGCCCGCGGCGAAGGGAGGCCCTGTGAACCGCAAGGGCGTCGCCGCGTTCGCCGTGGTTTCCTTCGCCGCGTCGTGGTTCGCGGCGGGGGCTCCCTCGGTTCCACCGCGGCACCAGGACGTACGAATCGTCGCCGGACACGATCGACGGGTGCACGACGCCGTCACCGCATACTTCGCCGGTTCCGCGGCTCCGCTCTTCGGCGGGTCGTATCCCGACGGAGCGGGTCGCACGGTCGTGCTCGTCACCGGCCACATCGACCGTGTCCGGGCCGATCTGGCCGGGGTGACCCACCATGGCGCGCCGGTCCTGGTTCGCTCCGCCCGCTTCCCTCTCGCGCGGTTGGTCGCGATCGTCGACACGCTGACTCTCCGGGTCGAGGCGCTCCGCGCTGACGGCGCACTCATCGCGTCGGTCTCGGTGGACGAGGAAGCGAACCGCGTCGTCGTCGGGATGGAGAAGGTCTCGTCCACGGCGCGCGCCGTGGTCCTGTCGGCGGTCGCGCGGTCCGATCGTTCCGCGATCGCGTTCGAAGTGAGCGGCCCGAACTTTCTCGAGTAGCGCCGGCTTGCCTCCCTCGACCCCGCCCTGGCAGCGTCACGTCGATTCTCTCGACGAACGGGGTGACGTTCATGGATCCGGTGGCGGACCACGCCGCGGCCGTTGCGGCGCTGGCGAACGCGACGCAGGACGACGACGCGGCCGCGGCCCTGGTCGCCGATCCGGCCGGCGTGATGCGTACGGCGGGAGTGGCGGTGCCGGAGGGCAGCGATGCCGACTTCAACGCCGTGGTTCAAGCCGCGCTCCCCGACCCGGGCCAGGTGCGTACCCTGCAGACGATCGACGGCAGCCGGATCGCGTGCCTGCTGTCGTCGCCGGGCCTCGCGGCGGCCGTCGTAACGTTGGGAACGTCCGGCATCGCCGGCCTGACCGAGGACTCGTCACTGGTGCAGGCGCTGGTGACGTTCGCCGGGGAGCTCGACGTCACCAAGGACGCCCCCGACGCGCTGCCGTTCCTCCAGGGGCTGTCGTCCACGACGCTCGCGAGCGCGGGCGCCGTCGCGAACGCGCTGTGCGACTGGGTCGGCGCGCACTGACGGCGGCCCTTGGAGCGCCGCCGCGCGAGCGGAGGACCTCTGTGAGGATGTGGCCGTGGGATGGGAGGCGCTCGAGCAGTGGGGTGCCGACGCCGCGCGCGTCGAACCGCTCACCGGCGGGATCGCCAACCAGGTGTGGAGCGTGCGCGTCGACGGGCAGCTCGCGGTCGGTCGTCTCGGCACCCGCAGCGACGCCGACCTCGCGTGGGAGACGGACCTGCTGCGCCATCTCGACCGTGAAGGGCTGACCGTGCCGGTGCCGATCCCGACGACCGACGGCCGGCTGTTCGCGGACGGTCTGGTGGTGATGACGTACGTGGACGGTGGACCGCCCGAGACCGAGGCCGACTGGCGTCGCGTGGCCGACACGCTCGGCCTGCTGCATCGGCTGACGCAGGGCTGGCCGCAGCGCCCCGGCTGGCGTTCGTCAACCGACCTCCTGCACGCCGACACCGGGACGAAGATCGACCTCGGCGCCATGCCGCCCGAGGCCGTTGCCCGCTGCCGAGCGGCGTGGGCGCGGCTCACCGGACGTGAGACCTGCGTCGTCCATGGCGACCCCAACCCGGGCAACATCCGCATGACCGCCGATCGCGTCGCCCTGATCGACTGGGACGAGGCGCACGTCGACGTTCCCGACCTCGACCTGGCGCTACCCCACAACGCCGCCGGCCTCGACGACGGGGCGTACGACATCGCCGCGCAAGCGTCCGCCGCGTGGGAAGCCGCGGTCTGCTGGGACGACGAGTACTCCGTCAGGCGGCTCGCCGAGGTCCGAGCCGTCTGAGAATCCACGGGCCAAGGATTCCGATGTCCGAAAGACTGGCCGCGTGCTCCTGACCATCACGACGACGCATGCGCCGGCGACGGACCTCGGCTACCTGCTGCACAAGCACCCCGGCAAGGTGCAGAGCTTCGCGCTCCCCTTCGGTACGGCGTACGTCTTCTACACCGACGCTGACGACACGCGCTGCACGGCGGCACTGATGCTGGACGTGGACCCGATCGACCTCGTGCGGGGGCGGAAGGGTCCCTCGGGTGAGGGCTTCGCCCTCGGCCAGTACGTGAACGACCGGCCGTACGCCTCGTCGTCCATGCTCGCGGTGGCCATGAGCCGGGTGCTCAAGTCGGCCCTCGCCGGCCGATGCGACGCCCGGCCCGAGCTCGCCGACACGGCCCTGCCGCTCGAGATCAACCTGCCCGCGGTCCCTTGCCGCGGCGGAGCCGACATGGCCGAGGCCCTCTTCGGCCCGCTCGGGTGGACCGTCGAGGCGACGACCCAGCCGCTCGACGAGCACTTCCCGCAGTGGGGTGACTCGCGCTACGTCACGCTGCGGCTGACCGGGACCCTGCGTCTCGGCGACGCGCTGAGTCATCTCTACGTCCTGCTGCCGGCTCTCGACGGGACCAAGCACTACTGGGTCTCGACCGACGAGGTGGACAAGCTCATCCGGAGGGGCGAGGGGTGGCTCCCCGGTCATCCCCTGCGCGAGCTGATCACGCGGCGGTACCTCTCGCACCACAAGGCACTGGTGCGCACCGCGGTGGCACGCCTGGCGGAGGTGGACGATGCCGTGGCAGAGGCCATCGACAACGCCGTCCCCGACCCGGAGGTCGAGGAGGTCCCCGACGCTCCCGTGCCGCTCGTGGAGCACCGGCACGGCGCCGTACTGGCAGCACTGCGCTCGTCGGGAGCGCGCCGCGTCCTGGACCTCGGCTGCGGCGACGGTGCTCTGGTCGCGTCCCTCCTCGCCGACCCGGCGTTCACGGAGGTAGTGGGCGTTGACGTGTCGTTCCGTGCGCTCGAGTACGCCGCGCGCCGCCTGCGCCTGGATCGGATGCCGGAGCGCCGCCGCGAGCGGCTCGACCTCTTCCAGTCGGCCCTGACGTACCGCGACGACCGTCTCGTCGGCTACGACGCCGCCGTGCTGATGGAGGTGATCGAGCACGTCGAGCTCCCGCGGCTCGGCGCGCTCGAGAAGTGCGTCTTCGGACACGCGCGACCGGCGACCGTGATCGTGACCACCCCGAACGTCGAGCACAACGTGCGGTACGAGATGCTCGCGCACGGCACGCTGCGCCACCGTGACCACCGGTTCGAGTGGACGCGCGCGGAGTTCCGGGCGTGGGCCGATCGCGTCGGTGCCGCGTACGGCTACGAGGTCCGGTACCTCCCGGTCGGCGCCGACGACCCCGAGGTCGGCCCGCCCACGCAGATGGCGGTGTTCGCCCGCGCCGGCAGCGGCGAGCAGGTGGCGTCGTGACCGAGTCACAGCAGCTGTCCGTCCCGGAGCTCGCCCTCGTCGCGCTGATCGGCGTCTCCGGGTCGGGCAAGTCGACGTTCGCGCGACGGCACTTCCTCGGTACGCAGGTCCTGTCGAGTGACTTCTGCCGCGGCCTGGTCGCGGACGACGAGAACGACCAGTCCGCGACCGGGGACGCGTTCGACGTCCTGAACTACATCGCGGGCAAGCGGCTCGCGGCCGGCCGGCTCACCGTCGTCGACGCGACGAACGTGCAGCCCGACGCGCGCAAGAAGCTCGTCGCGCTCGCGCGTGAGCACGACGTCCTGCCCGTCGCGATCGTCCTCGACGTACCCGAGAAGGTCTGCGTCGAGCGCAACAAGGCCCGCCCCGACCGCGACTTCGGCGCGCACGTCGTACGCCGTCAGCGTGACCAGCTGCGCCGTGGCCTGCGCGGGCTCGAACGAGAGGGCTTCCGCAAGGTTCACGTACTGCGGTCCGTCGAGGAGATCGACAGCGCCACGGTGGTGTTCGAGAGGCTGCTCAACGACTTCCGGCACGACTCGGGTCCGTTCGACATCGTCGGCGACGTGCACGGGTGCCGTGCCGAGCTGGAGTCGCTGCTCACCGAGCTCGGCTACGGCCTCGTACGGGACCCGGAGGGCCGCGCGGTCGACGCCACGCACCCCGCCGGCCGCCGCATCGTGTTCGTCGGTGACCTCGTCGACCGCGGGCCGGACACCCCTGGCGTACTGCGCCTCGCCATGGGGATGGTCGGTGCCGGTCATGCGTACGCGGTGCCGGGGAACCACGAGAACAAGCTGGTGCGGTCACTGCGCGGGCGCGACGTGCAGGTCACGCACGGGCTTGCCGAGTCCCTGGCCCAGCTCAGCGCCGAGACCGCCGAGTTCCGCAAGGAGGTCGAGGACTTCTGCTACGGCCTCGTGTCGCACCTCGTCCTCGACGAGGGGCGGCTCGTCGTCGCACATGCCGGTCTCAAGCAGCGCCTCCAGGGCCGCGCGTCTCGGCGCGTCCGGGACTTCGCGCTCTACGGCGAGACGACGGGCGAGACCGACGAGTTCGGGCTGCCCGTGCGCTACGCGTGGGCGAACGACTACCGCGGGCAGGCGACCGTCGTCTACGGCCACACCCCCGTGCCGGAGCCCGAGTGGGTCAACAACACCCTGTGCGTCGACACCGGCTGTGTGTTCGGCGGCCGGCTGACCGCGCTGCGCTACCCGGAGCGGACCCTGGTCTCGGTGCCCGCCGAGCGTGTCTGGTACGAGCCGGTCAAGCCGTTCCTGCCGGCCGATCAGCTCGCGCCACACCTCGACGGTGAAGCAGGCCGGCGAGAGCCTGACGTGCTCGACATCACCGACGTCCTCGGCCAGGGCGGGGTGCAGACCCGGCTTCAGGGACGTGTGTCTGTCCGCGAGGAGAACGCGGCCGCCGCCTTGGAGGTCATGAGCCGCTTCGCCGTGGACCCGCGCTGGCTGCTGTACCTGCCTCCTGCCATGGCGCCCTGCGCGACGTCGTCGCGCCCGGACCTGCTCGAACATCCCGCCGAGGCGTTCGCCGCGTTCCGCTCCGACGGCGTCTCCGCCGTGGTGTGCGAGGAGAAGCACATGGGCTCGCGGGCCGTCGTGCTCGTCTGCCGTGACGACGGCGTCGCCAGGACTCGCTTCGGCGCGACGGACGGGACCACCGGCGCCGTCTACACGCGTACCGGCCGGCCGTTCTTCGGGCCCGCGCTGACCGAGGAGCTGCTCGACCGGCTCCGCGCCGCCGCCACGACCGCCGGCCTGTGGGACGAGCTCGGCGCGACGTGGCTGTTGCTCGACTGCGAGCTCATGCCGTGGAGCGCGAAGGCGGAGGACCTGCTCCGCAACCAGTACGCCGCCGTGGGCGCCGCGGCTCGCGCCGCCCTGCCGGCCGCCGTCGCCGCGCTGACGTCGGCGTCCGAGCGAGGCCTCGACGTCGAGGAGCTCCTGGGTCGCACACGCTCGCGGGCAGAGAACGCGACGGCGTTCATCGCGGCGTACCGCCAGTACTGCTGGCCTACTGACGGCCTCGCGGGCGTGCGGCTGGCGCCGTTCCAGGTCCTGGCCACCGACACGACCGTCTACCACGACCGCGACCACCTCTGGCACCTCGCCGTGCTCGACCGGCTCGTCGCGGCCGACCCGGACGTCATGTCCGCCACCGCCCGGCTAGTCGTAGACACCACCGACGCGGCGTCCGAGGCAACCGGCACCGCGTGGTGGGAGGAGATGACGGCTCGCGGTGGCGAGGGCATGGTCGTCAAGCCGCTGGCGAATCTGACCAAGGCCCGCCGGGGACTCGTACAGCCGGGGGTCAAGTGCCGCGGGCGGGAGTACCTCCGGATCATCTACGGCCCGGACTACACCGAGCCGGCGAACCTGGAGCGGCTGCGCCAGCGCAACCTTGGGCACAAGCGGTCACTGGCGGGACGGGAGTACGCGCTGGGCCTGGAAGCACTGGAACGGGCCACGCGCGGCGAGCCGCTCTGGCGCGTCCACGAGTGCATCTTCGCCGTGCTCGCGCTCGAGTCCGAGCCCGTCGACCCCCGGCTGTAGGCCGTTCGGGATACGGGGAGTATTTGGACACGTTGCAGGACGCGCTCCGACAGAACCTGCTCCCGCAACGTCGACGGCTCACGCCTTCGCTAGAGACGCAGGTCGCGGACCGTATGGCGATGTGGAGTTGTACCCGCGCCGTCGCTCTGCGTGGAGGCCGCCAACGCCGTCGCGACGTACATCCTCGGATGATCGACCTTCTTGTGCGGTTAGAAGATGCTGCACCGGTGACGACGCGTGAGCCCGATCCTCGTTGGTCGAAGCGCCACCCATTGGACGAGTGGTGGCACCTAGTTGATCCGCGTCCCGACGAGATACGTCAAGCGACGGCGCTTGCCCTTCGTCTGCAGCCCGGTCGGGACCAGGAGACCCCAGGATTCCTCTTCCTCACGACCAAACGGCTGGTCTTCGTGAATCCCAACAGCCGAGTGCTCACGGGGTACCTGCTAGCCGAAGTCTTCGATTTCGGCCGTGGACCGGACCGAACCTTCGGCTTTCGGGGTCTTGATCAGACAGGCGTCGTTGTATCGACCGTCTTTCAAGTCGTCGACCGCATCCCCGGCGAGGCCTTCGCCGACAGCCTCAGCTACCTCCTGGAGTCGCTAGAACATCTCGATGCACGCCCGCGCCACCGGGGGCGGGAGGACCCCGTCTAGGCAGAGGCGGCGGCCAGCCGCGAGTGTGCTTTCGTCGGTGATGGGCCGTCCGGACCGGCCGAGGATCCGTCAGTTTGCGACGAGCGCGATGTGCGATCCACAACCCGCTGGCTTGCCCGTGAGCGCGGCCAGGCGCCTTGCCCATCCGGAATCGGCCGAGCCCGCTATCAGACAGCGGTCGTAGTCTGATGTGGATCAGAAGTCCTAAGCGATGGGGTGCTCCGCGGCCCGTTTCGACCGCTCGGGCGCGAGCGTGGTAACTGGTCGGGCTTTGTCTCGCGCGCGCGAACGTTCCAACGCCTCGACCGCCTCACGCAGGTCGAGGTCGTCAGCTAGCCGCCGGTCGAGGTACGCCTCGATCACCGGCCGAAGCGTCTCGGGCACGGTGCTGTCGTCCCGGAGTACGACCTGCGCGAGCACGAGCGAGTAGTACTCGGAGAGCGGCACGTTGACCTGTCGCCCCGACATCCCACCTGCCTCGTTCCTAGAATCTAGACTCTAGGATCTAGTCTAGGAGGCACACATGATCGCGCGCGTTTGGCGAATCTGGCTACCTCGCGTCCTGCGAGCGTACCGTGGAACCATGCCAATCGGACGCCGCGGCGCGCCCGTGCCTCAGTCGCCGAGCCTAGAGCCGTTTCGGGGCCAGTGGGTCGCTGTCGCCAACGGCAAGGTCGTCGCGGCCGGGAAGGATTCCCGTGAGTTGGCCTTCAGATTGTCGAAGCTGCCTGACAGCGTTCGTCGCGCTGCGGTGATGCAGAAGGTCCACAAGCCAAGCTCGGAAATCCTCGTCGGGATGGGCTGACATCTCCGAACGGTTCCACGCCTACCCCTACCGAGACGAGTTCCCCGCCGTCCCGGGAGAGCCGCCACCCGTTGCACGGCCCACGGTTGATGTCCGGGTGGCCTACGGCGGCATGGAGGGACAGGTCCGTGCCCTGATCGACACCGGCTCGCCCCGGACCCTCTTCGGTCGGGGCGTAGCCGACATGCTTGGCATCGACCTGGCGAGCGGGCCAGCGGCCAGCACGGCGCTGATGCTCGGCGGTCGATGGGATGTTGATCTTCACTACGTGACTTTGACGCTGCCGCCGTTCAACGACATCTCGTGGGAAACCGAGGTCGACTTCTTCCGTGACGCGCTTGAGCTTCCGTTCGAGGGCCTGCTTGGCACTCAGGGTTTCCTCGATCACTGGGTCGTCAGCTTCGACTACTACGGAAGCCAGTTCGTCGTCGAGGAGCGCGAGAGCTTTGCCCAACGGCTGCCGGTAGACGTCGCCAAGGAGTTCCTGGAGCGGTACGACAGCGAGTGGGCACCACCCGGTACATGACTCGGAGCTAGCGTCGCCGGGCCACGGTCTGGCCGAGTCCGATGTCACTCGAATGCGGCCGTCGCTGCCCTGCCACCGTTGGCAATTCGTAGGCAGGCTCGGCCGGATGACGCCTGGGGCGTACGAGCATGCCTCTGGCCTGCACGAACGCGTCAACGTGTGGTGGGCGAGGGGGGAGTCTCCCCCTGCTGGGGTGGGCAGATGCCCACGAACACCCGCCTGGCTGAACCCGGGGAGCGGTCGTGAGCCCGGTGGCGGCTCGTCACGACGCGTTCCCTTCGATTGTTGTCCTGGCGAAATGCTCTCACATTGCACGGACCTCGCGGCACGTTCGTCAGCGAGTCTTCTGTGTCGTTCGCTGCCCGGCTCGGCTGCGCCGCTATTCGTGGAGCGTGAGCAAGTGCAGCGTCGACTCGACTGACACCAGCAGCGCCTGCGCCATGACGATGGTGGTCCCGGCGCTGTGCTTTCCTTGCTGGAGGGGCCCGATCATGGCGGTGGCCAGGGTGACGCAGGATTCGACCTGGGCCTGCGTGAGCCGCACCTCCCCGGGCCGCTCACGCAAGGCGTAGCGCACCCGGAGCGCGCGAGTCGGCTTGCCCTGGTAAAGCTCGGAGGCCGGGCGCTTGTTGGTGGTGTGCCAGGCGAGGACGGCATCGTCGTCGCCGGCCAAAGCACGCAAGGTGCGATCGAGCGCCTCGACCGCGCAGTTCGTGATCTTGCTGATCGCTGCGGGCCCATTGCGTTCGACATCGTCCCAGCCGCCGTCGAGCAACTCGGCGACCGCCGGGTCGATGCGTTCCAGGCGCGCGTGCAGGGCGCGGCTGGCATTCGCCGGCCCGTCCCGCCAAGGTTCGACAACGTACGAACGGGCGTTGGTGACGATCGACGTGGAGTCGTGCTCGTCGACCCCGTTGGTCAGCACCTCCCCGCTCATGACTGCGGTCACGTTCTGTCCGGCGGCTGCTGATACCAGGATCCGCCGCGGCGTGGGTCGAGCGGCCACGCTGCGGTTCCACGCGCGCAGCGCCGGCCCGCTCACGGGTCCGAGCAATCGACTCGTGGGGTCGAGCTCGGCGACATGCGCCGCGAGCTGCTCGGCATAGCGGGCGGAGCCGGCGAGCTGGGCGAGGTCGCCGGTATCGATCGCCGAAGCGATCCGACCAGCGGTTTCCACGCGTGCTACCGCCTGCATCGCGATCCGCCACGACGCCAAGCCGCTGTCGCCCAAAGCGCGGCGGGCGAGGCCGGCAGTGACCTCCAGCTCAAGCCCAAGCAGCGCGGGGACAGTAAGGCGGTCAGCGAGCCGGAACTGCTCGGCGAGCGCACTGCCCACCGTGGGGCCTGTCGCGATTCGCACCTGCTGCGACATCACGTCCGCGACGCGCAGGGCGTCGCGGAGTAGCGGCGCCGTCGCGAGCCGCACCATCTCAGCACGCTGGGCCTCCAGCATGCGCAGCGGTGAGGTCAGCAGGAGTTGCTCGCGGAAACCGGCCATCAAATCCCAGGCCAGCGGAGCCATCGCATCCCGCAGCGCCTCGACCGCGGACATCGACAGCCGCGCCTGCTCGGCGGCTCGACGCGCGGCGTCCAGCACCTCAGGTCGCGGCATCGACGCCGCCGCCCGCTGGATGTCCGTTAGCCGGATACCCGTCCCTCGCAGCGGGTTCCTCGCGATGGGCACGGTCACGGTGGACTCGACGTCGTCTGGATCGGCCCTGCCCGGGTCGTCGGCCGCATCATCGGGAACACCGTCTGCGCTCGGGACGTCCGACCCCTGCTCGCGACTGCCGCTCATCGTCCCCCTCACCGCTTGAGGCCAGAGCACCGTATCGCGCGGCGAGCGACGAACTTGGCCAGCTCACCGACGCGACCTGCCAGTCCACCAGCGCGGTCAAAGGCGCCGAAGCTTCGCGCCTTTGGATGTGGCGCGCATCCAGATTCGGCGAAGGACTTAGAGGTCGAGGACGAGAAGGCGGGTCGCCGGCGCCTCGTGCGCGACACCGAAGACGCGTCCGGCGACGGTCCACTTGACGCTACGCGAGGCGATAGCAGCGCCCTCGGTCTCGCCTCCGGAGCAGGTGAGCGACTGTGAGGAGCCAGCTAGGGCGGGCATCGTCGTCAGGGCTGCCTCCCCCAGGCCGCCACCGTCGCAGGGCACTGACGCCCACGCGATAGAGCCGCGGGCGCTCCCGGACGCCGACGCGCCCTCATACAACTCGGCTGCCGCGCTGCCGGTGGTAACGCCGGTCCCGCGAGCCGCTACTGCCATGACGCGGCGGACGCGGGGCGCCGCTACCTCTCGGACACGCCAGCCGGGCCGGTCGAACGTGGTCCGCGCCGACGCGCCGAGGGTGAGGATCAGGAACTCGTCGCGGATCGTCTGGTCGTTGCCGACGCGAAACTGGACGATACCGGCGTCGTCGGCAGGGCAGGTGCCGCCGTGGCAGACCGGCGTAGTGGCGCCATCTCGGTAGACCGCGCGACCGGTTCCGCCGTCCTCCCAGAACAGCGACGTCGTGACGCGCCGGCTCGTGCCGGTGCCGCGCACACCGACGATCAGCGAGAGCGCACCGGGCGCACTCGCCGTCACGGCAACGTCCATTCCGACCGGGCGCGCGGTCGCGTCGATACGCGTCACGCGCCACAGTCGCCAGCGCAGAGTGGGCGCGGCGTCGGCGCGCGCGAAGGGTGCCGCGGCCGCGAGGAGCGCGACGACGGCGACCGTGCGAGCGGCGCGCCTCATGATCGAAAGGGTTCGCTGAGGACGGGCGCCCTCCTGCTGCGGATCATCGCGTGGCCGTCGTCACTAGCACGGCCCAGCGCACGGAGTACGTCGTCTCGATGCGGACGGTCACGCGCCCCGGCTCACCCAGCGGCTCATATACGAACTCGTCACTGTGCGGGCCGCATCGCGTCGGAAGCCGCCCTCGTCCGTCCACAACGATCACGAACCGCCCCGTCCCGGCGCATGACACGACGACGGCGAAGCGGCGCGGGACGCGCAGCGTGGCGACGTGGCCCGGCCCGGCGCCGCGGGTCGGACCGGCGAGCACGTCGGTCCCATCTGGCGGCTGCACAGTCGGGGTTGTCTGTGGCGTGGGCATTCGGGTGGGCGCCACCACGTCGACGGATCGTGGGGTCGGCGCGCCCACGGAACTGCTGGACGCGCTTTCTGGCGTCACGCGACCGCCGTCGCACCCCGCCGCGACAAGCGCGGCGAGGGCGACGGCGGTCAGAGAGAGCCGGCGCATTCCTACTCCCCGGTGTAGGGCTCCTCCCAATAGTCCCAGTAGTCCTTGTAGGGCGTCCGGATACGGCGGAAGTCGACCTTGTTCTCGCAGTCGTCGTAGTACGTGATGTGGCGCCCCTCGACGACCTTGGTGAAGACGATGGACGCGACGTGACCCTCACGCCCCGCGGGGACTTCCGGATTGATGTTGATCGTGTGCGTCCAGGATCGCTTGGCGCTCGCCTCGGCCGTGACCTCGACCTGCACCTTCTTGACCCAGATGTTCAGCTCGGCCGAGGCTCCGACGGTGATCTTGGCGCCGAGCTCGCTCGTGACCGTCTCCTCGACCTTCCACGGGATCGGCTTCGACGAGTCGCGGTTGCCGAAGATCTTGTGCCAGTCGAACTTCTTGCCGTCCCGCTTGACCTTGTCGATCACGTAGTTGTCACCGGCGTTGCACTGCGGCTCGATGCCGCTGCCGGCCAGTCCGGGCGTCTGCACGTTGGTGATCGTGTGCAGCGACTCCGGCTCGTCGCACGAAGGCACGAATGAGTCGGCGTGGTAGTGCTCGGTGGTCAGCGACGGGTCGGAGAGCTGGACGGTCGGCATCGCAGCGGCGACCGTGATCGAGCACTCCTCCGGCTCGTTGGTGGGCGTTATCTGCGTCGGCAGGTCAGGCACCTGGCCGAGCAAGCCGTTGATGGACACGACGACCTGATCCAGCACGGCGAAACAGGGCAGCGGGCCGCCGCCGGGGACCGGCTGGACCTGAGACGGCGCGAGCCAGAGCACCTGCCCGACGCAGCCGGTGAGCCCGTCGCGGGCGTACTCCGCGTGCTCGCGCGCCTGCTGGCAGAACATGTCGCTGCCGTAGAGGCAGCCGGTCAGCATCGCCATGACGCCCGCCGCCTCGCGATAGAGCATCGCGATCGCGGAGGCGCACCCCGGGTCGGTGCCGTCGAGCCGCACCGGCAGGACGCCCGCGAGGCAGCCGGCGGCGCGGTCCATACCGAGCCGCGCCGCGTCGAACACCGTCTGGCACAGAGGTATCGCCTCGGTGGTGCAGTCGTTGGCGACGCTGACGGCGAACTCCGCCAGGGCACGGGTCAGCCGAACGACCTCCGCGCAGTCGAGGGTGACGCGCTGAAGCGCGGCCGAGACGGCCGGTTCGACGCCGGCTTCCGACGCCATCGCCTCCGCGCAGGCGACCGCCACCGCGAGGGCGTCCTGGGCCGTCGCCACCGCCGACGCGCAGGTGCTGCTGTCCGAGGCGGTGCAGCCGTTCGCCAGGTCCACGGCGAGCTGCGTGAGGTGCGCCGCGGTGTCGGAGGGATTGGTCCCCTCGACTTCGATGCTCGGGATCGGGATGCTCGGCGTCTCGGCCGAAGCGGTGCCCGTCATCGTCCCGAGCAGGACGACGCCCGCGATTGCGGCCGTCACCCCCCGGGACATCCTCCGTCGGAATGACATGGTGCTAGCCAACCTTCCCTGAGACCGACCGACCGGCCGCTGCCAGTCGGGTGACATGTGACGGGGGGCATCCGCACGAGCGCTGGGGATCGTTCGGAGATTGGACACGCGAGCCGCCGGAGCGGAACGCGCAAATTCCTGCCGCTGTCCTCCGGTGGGTGGCCGACGGCGAAGGTTGATGTCCCGATCCGGAGGACTCGTGCGTACTACGTGTTGCAGTGGTTTTGGCCGACATCGAGGGGGCCGGGGGCATGTCGCCAACGGGGGAGCAGCTCGACCAACATGGGCGACGTGGAGTGCCCCCGCTTCCCCGGACACTGATCTTGTGGCGACGATGGTCGCCCGAGAGGAGTCCGTATGCCGGCACCCAAGTCGCCTGAGTTCCGCCGTCGAGCGGTCGAGCTCGCACGGCTGCGGGAGAAGCCGATCGCGCAGATCGCCAAGGACCTCGGGATCGCCGAGTCCGGGCTGCGCCGGTGGATGGCGCAGGCCGACATCGACGAGGGCAAGCG